>CAMOPG010000040.1:0-17205 GCA_946622165.1 uncultured Erysipelotrichaceae bacterium | reverse complement strand
TCGATCAGGATCTCACCTGTGGAGTAGAAGTGTTTGCCCTGACGCAGTGCATCAACCAGTTCCTGCCAGTTCTCGGAAGAAGGAATATGATCCAGTTCAACATATGTGCAGTTGATCATCGGATACTGTTCCCAGTCTTCTTCGCACTCTTCTACCTTTGTATAGGTATCGAGCTCACTCATCATGTAGATCGGTCTGTCATACCAGTTGTTCAGATCGTTCCAGACTCTGTCTGTACGTCCGGAGAACATTGTCTTGACGGAGTTGTCAGCCGGCAGCATTCTTGCGCCGCAGCCGATCCATCTTTCGGATGTCTGCCAGTCTGTCTCTCTGGAGTCGTAAGGCAGGCCATCGTTTGCCTTTGTATCAGGATGCGGCATCTGGATGAAGCAGTCTTCCAGTTCGCACATCTTGATGACGTCAGCAGAACTCTTCAGATGGTAATATGTTCTTCCATCAGGGAGCTTCTCAGCGAATTCCTGATCATCGTCTCTCCATCTGGAATAAAGCATATGATGGGAAGGCCATACCATGAAGTGGAACGGAATCAGCTGCTTAGCCTTATCCTTACCCATGACAGCGATCTCTTCACCTGTAACGAGCAGGAAGTCAGGTGTGGATACATATGTTGATTCAAGGTTGTAGCGTTCGAGGTCAGCCTTTCTGCCCTCTTTGTTGTCGTCATTTCTGCCTTCAGCCCAGAAATCACACGGTGCGAAGATATCGAATCCGACTTCTTTGAGTGCCAGTTCCCAAGGTCTCTGCTTGCGGTAGTCACGGGCAAATGCTGCCTGGGATGCGATATGCATATGAGATCCGAGTCTCTGGTAGCCGTTGAGCTTTCTGAGATGGTCGTGGTTTGTATACTTCATTGCCATGTTGCGGCAGGAATAGATGCCTTCACTGTTGACGACCAGGAAGAAGTTCATCTTCTGAACTGTACCGGGTTTTGCGTTGTAAAGCGGCCAGCGGACATTGAAGTGTTCCTGTTCTTTATTCTGGCGTACACCGATCGCAACTGTCTTCCAGTCTTTGGAAAGGATGTAGTAGTTGTAACCGACGTTGTTTTCTGTCTGACCGCCCCAGATGAATCTGTGCGGGTTAGGCATAACAGCAACAGCACCGTTAGCCTGCTGCAGTGTCAGTACACGGCCTCTTGCCTGTACTCTCTGTCTGTCACGGTCCGGACCGCTGTTTGTACGCGGTGCAGGATTTTCGATGACTTCTCTCTTCTTCGGTGTTACATAGTAGAGCTTGTCTCTCTTGAATCCGTCGAAACCGCCGTGATACAGATAGCAGACACCGTTTTCTTCCGTGGAAGCGACTGCCTCTGCACGGATCAGGTTCGTTCCCTCAAAGAAGTTGAGTGCGAATCCGCCGGAGAATTTGTGGCATGTGAATCCGTTGAATGTAACAGTCTGTCTGTTGCCGGACTTCTCATATGTGAATTCCGTTGTATTGAAGCTGCTGTTGCCTTCGGAAACTTCATTCTTGCGGCTCATCGGATCATCGGAATATGTATCCCACTGATAATCCAGTTCTTCACCGGGAGCCAGACCCTTTTCTCTCTGAGGGTTGATCTTTGTACGAACGCCGGTAACGATCTTGAACTGAGGATGCAGCTTTTCAGCCAGTACTCTCTTTTCACCGTTTGTTTCGTAGCTGAGTTCGAAAATGCAGGGCTGTTCGTTGTCGATTCCGACAACTGCTGTCCATTTCAGACCATCTTCACCAGTCCAGGTAATAACTTTGTTTTCCATTTTGTAGTCCTTTCAGTAAATTACTTGAATGCCGGGAACATATAGGATGTCCAGAGGATCATCGTGATGAGCTTGAGAACTGCCGGAATGATGCCCTGTTTCATCAGGGATTTGACGTTGTATCCGCCGGATTCCATAACCAGCGGCATGATAGGAGTCGCTGTCGGGAAGAACCATGCGATCAGGGATGCATTCTGGATTGCAAGCATCAGACCCTTTGCGCTGCAGTGCAGTACTTCGCAGGTCATAATAGCGATCGGGAAGAAGAGGTTTGCAGTTGCACCGTTGTTCATGAACTGGGTCAGGATGATAACGATGAGGCAGAACATGAAGTACAGCATGAATGTGCTCGGATTGTCACCCAGCAGAGCAGCGATCTTTTCGCCGATGAACATACCTGTTCCTGTGTGAACGAGAGCTTCACTCATAACATATGCGCCAACCAGCAGCATCATCAGTGAGATCGGGATTGCATCGTGTGATTCTTTGACTGTATTGACGCCTGTGAAGTACATCGCAACTGCACATGCTGTTGTGATCTCCCACTGAGCAAGACCTGTCTTGTCTGCTGTGATCAGGAGCGCTGTCATGATGATGAAGATCACGATTGCCATCTTATCCTGGAACGGAGTCAGATCACGGGCAGCTTTTCTCTGCTTCATGTTGAGGCCTTTGATCTCGACAGGCGGCTCATCCGGTGCGAATTTCAGACCGAAGAAGACGAAGTACAGCAGCATGATCACGCAGATCGGTACGCGGGCAATGAACGGATCCCAGACGCCGAATGTATCACCGAATGTATATCCTGCGCTCTCGAGGAAGCCGTTCAGTCTGACATAAGCGACTGCACCGGAACCCAGAGGGATCGATGTCTGGTCACACAGCATCAATGCTGCAAGCGGGAACATGACTTTTGAAGGGCTCTTATTAAACTTTTCGCATACTTCAAGAATCAGAGGATAAACGATAGCGAGACGTGTCAGAGCAGCTCCGAGGATGAGGCCCATGAAGAACAGAATGACCATGAAGATCGCGATGCACTTTTCAAAGCTTCCTCCGGAAACCTTATAAAGAACGTTGCCGATGTTCTTGATCAGTTTTGTTTTACTGAAGCCTGCAGCTACCATCATCAGACCAGGCATCATAATGATATTCTGGTCAGCGAATTTAGCCAGTGCTACTTTAGGTTCAACGCATCCTGTCAGTACAAGCAGCAGGACGATGAACATGGCGATACCGCCGAAGCTGTACTTGGTAAAACCAAGCATACCCAGCATGATCAGCCATATGACGATGTTGATCATAATTAAGTTTGTCATATTGGATTCCCTTTCTCCTTCTGTCCGCAGGAAGAACTTCTGTCATGTCTCCTCGTGACATCCCCTTCAGTTTTTCTTCTGCGGATCTCCTTGTACCCAAAAAATAGCACCGGGTCCGGAAATCACAAATCTCGATTATTTATCATTCATCATTGAGAAACAGCACATTCTTAACATGCAGAAAGATTGATTTTTACGCGTTATTATCAGCTTTTTTCAAGTTTTCTACAATTTTGCACAGAATGCAGGATCTCCATTCATCCGCAAATGTAAGCGTTATCATTTATGAATCATAAATAATGAGGTGCAGGAAAACAGGTTTATGACTGAAATACCGTATTGTTTGATACGAAAAAACGATCGATCACCGCTCACACAAAAGAAAAGACCGCCCGGATCTTGTTCCATCAGTGCGGTCTTAGCTTATCATCTGCGTGAAGAACTTATTTGATTTCTTCTTTCAGGCTCTTGGAAGCTTTGAATCCCGGCAGTTTGGATGAAGGGATTTCGATGGATTCCTTTGTCTGAGGGTTGATACCGATCCTGGAAGCACGTGTCTTGACTTCGAATTTTCCAAAACCTGTGATCTCGACTTTGCCGCCTTCTTTCAGCGTGTCAGTAATTGTATTAAAAACCAGTTCAACGATTTCTGCTGCTTCTTTCTTTGTCAGATCATGTTTTTCAGCAATAATTTCTGCAATGCCTTTTTTGTTCAATGTTTCCATAATTTAACCTCCGTGACCACTATCATAGCGTAAACATTTTATGCATTCAATACTTGTAAATTGAATATCAAACTGCGATTCCAGCTTTTGACTCCAACTGCTGAATTATATCTGTTAAATCAGTTTCAGTCAAATCTTTTACACCGGAAGCGTTTTTATGACCGCCTCCGTGGAAGCGTTCCGCAACATCATTGACAGACACATGTTTTGAACGGAGAGATCCGTCATAGATTCCCTTGACACTGATCCGTTCCGTAAATACGCACCATACTTCCAGCTCGGAAATATGACCGATCTCATCGATATAATTGCGTGCTTCGGAACCCTTCAGATGAAATCTGTTCAGTTCCTCCTGTGACAGGATCACATATCCCATATTTCTGTTTTCGCTGAAGCGTACAGCTGAACGCAGATAACTGGCAAATTCAAATTCACTGATCGTCCTGTCAAACAGTTCCCTGTTCAGCTCAGGAATGGAAAAATCATGTTCAGCAAGCAGGGCGGCCATTTTCAATGTATGAGCTGTCGTGTTGCTTGTTCTGAAACATAACGTATCAGTCAGAATACCGGCATAGAAACATCTGGCAGTATTGCGGCTGATGGGATACTGTGTACCGCTCAGCAGTTCCGTCAGGATCTCACAGGTTGCTGCAGAATCGTCGAAAACCATCCGGATATCACCGAACGGCTCCCTGTCCGGATGATGATCGATCTTGATGACCTTAGCGGCAGTCAGTGCCCTTTCATCGTCGATCCTTTCTGTATTTGCTGTATCCAGCACGATCGCCAGACTTTTTCTGATCGTCTCATCACTGACTGAATCGGAATCCGGCCAGTGCCCTTGTGTGCATTTTTCGCTGCCAAGCGCATAAACCTGCTTCTCAGGCCAGTTTTCTTTCAGCCAGTTGAATAATCCGAACTGCGAGCCAACAGCATCACAGTCCGGATGTACATGACGATAAATTGTTATAATATCTGCTGCTTCAATTTCCTGAAGCAGCAGATCGGAGTGATTCATTACAGGCCCAGAAGTCTGCAGGTATCGCGGGCAATGACGAGTTCTTCGTTTGTCGGGATGACGTATACTGCGATCTTGGAATCAGGTTTGGAGATCAGGCATTCTTTGCCGTGGATCTTCTGGTTGAGGTCATAGTCAATGGACAGACCCATACCTTCTTCAATGTGCTTCAGGATACGTTCACGAGTATTGGCATCATTCTCACCGAGACCGGCTGTGAATACGATCGCGTCAGTATGACCCAGCTGCATGTAGTAGCCGCCGATGACATTGACAGCACGGTTGGCATACAGATCAACAGTCAGCTTTGCTCTTTCGTTTCCTTCATCAACAGCAGCCTGGATATCACGAGCGTCGGAGGAGATTCCGGAAACACCCAGCATACCGGATCTCTTATTCAGGAATGTATCCATCTCATCAGGTGTGCATTCCAGTTTCTTCATCATGTAGAATACAACAGTCGGGTCGATATCGCCGCATCTTGTACCCATCATGACGCCGCCCAGCGGTGTCAGACCCATGGAAGTATTGATGCACTTGCCGTTTCTGATAGCTGTAACGGAAGCACCGTTGCCCAGATGGCATGTGATCATATTCAGAGTATTGACATCCTTGCCCATCAGTTCAGCAGCTCTTCTGTTGACATACCAATGAGATGTGCCATGAGCGCCGTATCTGCGGATCTTATACTGTGTATACCAGTCATAAGGTACCGGGAAGAGATAGGATTCAGGTCCCATTGTCTGATGGAATGCTGTATCGAAGACAAATACATGTCCGATCTTCGGAAGTGCTTTAACAAATGCTTTGTAGCATACCAGATGTGCATGATTGTGAAGCGGAGCCAATTCACAGAGTTCGTCAACTTTTTCTACAACGTCGGGTGTGACGACAACGGACTGATCGAAGTACGGTCCGCCCTGGACGATACGATGTCCTGCACCCTGGATCTCATCAAGGCTTTCAACAACTTTCCAGTCGATCAGAGCCTTCAGCAGTACGTCGACTGCAGCCTGATGATCGGGAAGCGGCAGCTGTTCGGTGTGCTTTTCGCCGTTTACCTTGATCGTAAATGCTCCCATTTCCTGACCGATACGTTCTGCCTGACCTGATGTCAGAACAGTTTCGCTCGGCATGTCAAAGAGCTGAAACTTTAATGATGATGAACCGGAATTAACAGATATTACCTTACTCATATAGACCTCCTTCTGACTCCGTATTCAAACATTGATCAAGCAGATCATGGATCTGCTGATCATCTGTTAGCATCTTGATTTTATCATACAGCCTGATACGTGACTCATAATTTTTCACAAGCCGGAGCTTTTCCTCGTATTTCAGAAGCTCATCACGGCTTCTGCGGATCGTGTCATATACCGCTGCGCGCGATACATTCATGATCTCCGAGATCTCCTGCAGGGAAAGATCTTCGCAGTAATAATACTGGCAGATCTCAAGCTGTTTTTCCGTGAGCAGCGTGCCGTAAAAGTCCAGCAGACTGTTCATCAAAAACTTATCATCGGACATTTTCAATGCCTTCGGAAATACTGTACAGGTACGAATCCAGATCAAACGGTCTCAGATCCCCAGGCTTTTCTCCCAGTCCGATATATCTGACCGGCAGATGCAGCTCATGTTTGATCGCGATGATGATGCCGCCCTTTGCCGTACCGTCCATCTTGGTCAGGATAATGCCTGTCAGATTGGTTGCTTCATTGAAGATCTTTGCCTGTGAAAGACCGTTCTGTCCCGTCGTTGCGTCAAGCACCAGCCATGTATTGTGCGGTGCGCCGGGGATCTCCTTCCCGCAGACACGGTTCATCTTGGAAAGCTCTGCCATCAGACCTGCCTTATTCTGCAGTCTTCCCGCAGTATCGCACAGCAGGATATCGATATTGTTTTCCTTTGCATACCGGCATCCGTCGACGATCGCAGCGCTCGGATCGCCGTTTTCAATGCCCTTGATGCACGGAACATTGAGACGTTCACCCCACTCTGCAAGCTGTCCGATCGCTCCGGCACGGAATGTGTCCGCCGCAACAAAGGCAACGCTCTTGCCTCTCTTCTGATACATGTGGGCAAGCTTGGCAGCTGTTGTCGTCTTGCCTGATCCGTTGACGCCTTCCAGAAGAATGACGGTCGGTCCGGACTCGGCATACACGGTCTTCATATCAGGATATTCCTCATAGATCTTCTTCATCGTTTCGATCAGGAAGTTCATGCACCAGGGGAACGGGATCTTGCCGTATTCCTGCCCCTTCGCTCTGAGTTCTTCACAGATCAGATCGGCAGTATCGATGCCTACATCGCTCTCAAGGAGAACGATCGTCAGTTCTTCAAGGAAATCTTCATCGATATAGCCTTTGTATTTATACTGCATCTGCTGCAGCTGATCGCCGAACTTGTTCTTAGACTTGGCGAAGCCGCTCAGATATACAGCTCTGTCGTCTTTCTTCTGAAATTTCGCTTTCAGGGTATCCAGAAAACTCATGAAACAGCCTCCTCATTTTCCTGTGCCATATTCATAGCATCTTTCAGTTCGACCTTCAGCATCTGGCTGACGCCCTGATGCTGCATGGTGACACCGTACAGTACATCCGTATTCTGCATGGTTCCGGGTCTGTGCGTAACGACGATGAACTGCGTACGGTCTGTATAGTTATGCAGATACTGGGCAAAGCGTTCAACATTGCTCTGGTCAAGCGCTGCTTCTACTTCATCCAGGATGACCAGCGGTACCGGTTTGACTTTCAGAATGGCAAACAGGACGCACAAAGCGATCAGTGACTTCTCTCCGCCCGAGAACAGCATGTTGTTCTGAACTGCTTTTCCCGGAGGCTGAGCGTCAATATCAATGCCTGTATTCAGGATGTCGGAAGGATCTTCCAGGATCAGCCTTGCTTTGCCGCCTCCGTAAAGGTTCCTGAATATCTCATTGAATTCATTGTTGATCTTGTCAAACATCGTCTTGAACTGACGGATCATGACTCTGTCCATCTCATCGATTGCTGCAAGGATCTTATCCCTGCTCTGCGTCAGCTCTTCAATGGACTTCTTGAGCATTTCATAACGCTCATTCACTTCATTGTATTCTTCCGGCGCGTTCATGTTGATGTTGCCAAGACGCTCAATATCAGCTCTCAGCTGCAGAACTTCTTCACGTGCATTTTCAACCTGAAGATCACTGACTTTGGTCGCAGCGAATTCATATGTCAGCTGATATTCTGATACCAGTCTGTTCAGTGCATTCTCGATCTTAGTTTCGATCTTTCCCTGATCGATCTTGATCTGGGAAGAAGAATCCTGATAACGCTGCATATCCTTGCGGGTCTGACGCAGCTGCATTTCTTTTCTGTCAGTTTCCTGTGACAGCTGGATTCTCTGTTCACGTTTTGTTCTGATCGAAGAAGTGATCTCATCACGTCTGGAATATGCCGCATTCAGCCTGGAGACCATTTCATCTGCTTCCGGCAGATCCTCTTCCGTATTCTCCGGACCGTCAGGCGTGAGCAGTGCCAGATCGTTTCTGAGCTTTTCATACTTCGCATGTTTTGCGTCTACGACCGGCTCAAGTGAAGCAGCTGAGATACGATGCTGCTGCAGACGGCTTGTAATCTCGCTCTTCTGCTGATCAGCCTGCTGGACCTGCTTCCTGAGCAGTTCTGTTTTCGCTGTCTGTGCATCGATCTTCTGATTGACTTCATCCGCTTCTTTCTGAGCAGTCACGATCGTTGTGCTGTGCCGCGTTTTTCCGCCGGTCATGGAACCGCCGCGGTGAATGACTTCACCGTTCAATGTAACGATCTTATACTGACGGCTTGTCAGGGATGACAGTTCATTGCCGCTTTCCATATCTTCCACGACCATGACATTTCTCAGAAGAGATGCTGCCACAGGCTCGAACTTCGGATCATAATCTGCGAAATCACTCGCCGGACCTCTGTAACCCGGTGTATTCTCAGCGATCAGAGCAGCTTCTTTTGAGATCCATCTGGGCTGGCAGACAGTCAGAGGAAGGAACGTTGCACGTCCGCTCTGGTTGCGTGTCAGGAATCTGATCGCATCTCGTGCGCATGCTTCATCGGTCGTAACGATGTTGTACATGGCACCGCCGAGCGCTTCTGACAATGCTTCTTCATAACCGGGCTTTGCCTTGATCACCTGACCGATAACGCCGAGGATGCCTTTCAGGGCATTGCGGTTATCCATGATGGACTTGGCACCGCCCTGTCTTGTTGAACTGAGCGGATCCCTCAGCATATTGTCCAGATAGACCTTCTGGTTCTGCAGGTTGCGCAGAATGCCTGCGCTCTGCTCATATTCATTGTTCAGATCAAACTGTTTCTGTGCGATCTGCGTTAAGCGTTCCTTATCAAGATTGATCTCACGGTTGATCGCATCAAGTCTGCTCTTGCGGTCCTCATATTCTTCCTTGGCAGAAGCCAGAAGTCCTCTTGTTTCCTTCGCCTTCTGTTCTCTGCTTCCGGTCTCAATGATATATTTACGGCGCTCATCCATTTCCGTTTTGCGTGCTTCCAGCGCAGAAATGGAATCGATGTTGTGCATCAGTTCTTCCTGGAGCGCAGAGATCTCACGTTCCAGCTGAGCATTCTGTCTGCGCTCATCCTGGATCTTCATTTCTCCGATCTGGATCGTTGTCGCACACATCTGAGCTTTTGTTTCAATGTCAAAGAGTGCTTTCTTGCATTCTTCGAGCTTATCGTTCAATTCCTGAATATCCTGCACAAGTACAGTGATCTCAATCTCTTCCAGACGCTTTTTCTTTTCGCGGTAGATCTCGGCTTTGTGTGCCTGACGCTTCAAAGGACTTACCTGCTTTTCCAGTTCATTCAGGATATCCGTACTGCGTTCCAGGTTCAGCCTTGTACGTTCCAATCTGTTCAGAGATTCAAGCTTTCTCTTTTTATACTTAGCAACACCGGCAGCTTCTTCAAAAATACCCCTTCTGTCCTTCGGCTTGCTTTCGGCAAACGTAATAACATTGCCCTGCGAAATGATGCTCAGAGAGTCTTTGCCTAAACCTGTATCCAGGAACAGCTCTACGACATCCTTGAGACGTACAGGATTGCGGTTGATCAGGTACTGCGCGTCTCCTGAGTCACGGTAAAGCCTTCTGGTAACTTCCAGTTCATCATTTTGGGAGTTGAGGATATGGTTGGAATTATCAAAAACAAGAGTGACTTCAGCCATGTTGAGCTGACGACGGTCCGCGCTTCCGGAAAAAATGACATCATTCATCTTTTCGCCGCGCATCTGTCTGGCACTCTGTTCGCCAAGCACCCACCTGACCGAGTCGGAAATATTGGATTTGCCGCATCCGTTCGGTCCTACGATTCCGGTGATCGGATATTCAAAGGATATGACAGTTTTATCTGCAAAGGACTTGAATCCCTGCATTTCAATCCGCTTTAAAAACATCTTATCTCCTTCTGATACCTGGAACATTATAACAAAAAGGGACCCTGCTGTGAACAAAACAGGTCCCTCATTCATCTGATTATAGTTTGTTAAGTCTTCCCGAGCGGATGATCCTGACACGTTCCGGATATCGGATCTCCTGCTTCATCAGTTCCTTGATGCGCTCATCATCAAAATGCCATGTATTGAGATATACAGAACTGATCCCGCAGGCATCCGCCGCTTTGATATCACTGCATATATCATTGCCGATCATGACGGTCTGATCGGGAACCATGTGATGATCAGTGATCATATCCATCAGGAACTGCGGTTCAGGCTTCCGCATATGATAATCGGAAGACATCCGTATCTCTTCAAAGTATTTAGTCAGATCCATTTCTTCGATCTCAGGTGCGGTGAATTCATGCTCGGCATTTGTCAGCAGATACAGCTTTCTGCCCTCATCAGAAAGACGCTGCAGGACTGCATGCGTATCATGGTAGTTTTTCAGCCTGACCCTGCTTTTCAGACGGAACATCCTCATTGTATCGATGACCCATGATTCCGGAACTGTGCTGCCGATGATGCGTCCGGGCGCTTCTTCATAAAGCCTTCTGAAGACGATCCTCTGATCAGGCTCCGGATAACGCACGTTCAAAGCATCCATCAGTTTCTTCTCTTCCTCAGCGATCATCCTGCGGTATGCCTTCTGCATATCTGACGGCTTCCATACAGCACCTGCATCTCTGTAGCGCGCAGCCATCATTCTCCAAAGACCCGGTTTTGTCTGATCGGTCCTGACACTGACAAGTGTCGCGTACAAATCAAATATATAGTTCTCGAACATAGTGTTCCTCCGCAATGACACAATATCAGATATAAGAAAAGAAAGCATCACGCAGATGCTTTCAGGAACTTATTTCTTTTCTTTCAGGATTTCAACGATCTGTTCCAGAGCTACCAGCTCATCGCTCTTCTTGGGAGCTTCCGGAGCAGGTGCCGGTTCAGGCTTCTTGAGTTTGTTGACAGCCTTGATGATCATGAAGATGCAGAATGATACGATCAGGAAGTCGACGATGTTCTGGATGAACTGTCCATAGTTCAGATATACGTTTGCCTCAACATCGCCCTTATCGATCAGCAGTACCTTCAGTCCTGTGAAATCACTGATACGGAAGATGGCTGCGATCAGCGGCATCAGGATATCGTTGACCAGTGAGCTGACGATCTTTCCGAATGCAGCGCCGATCATCATGCCTACTGCCAGATCCATGACATTTCCCTTCAGTGCAAATGCCTTAAATTCGTTGATAAAGTTCTTCATATGCTTCCTCCTTAATTGCCTGTCTGTCCCCTGACGTTTCGTTTGTAAAGATCAGACAGCTTCCGGTACAGTACGGATTGTCGGATGTGCAAGCTTCCTGCTCGAGGATCTCAAGCAGTGAACCGTCATAGCGGAGCGGGAATACATTTTCATGTATATCGCGCAGTTTCTTTGTTCCCTCCGGTATCCGGATCCCCTCTTTGATATACATCAGTACTCTTCGTCCATATACGAGACGGTATGTACAGGGAACAAAGCCGTTCCGGCTTTCAAAAGCTTTCAGCATCTTTCCAATCTGCAGATTCTGTACTTCTGTGCTTAATATTACACCCGTTATCCCTGCTTGTGAAATCAAATAATCAAGCGCATAGCTGTTGCAGCAGTTCAGCGTATATCCTGCAATGGTATTCTCTTTCGGATGCATCAGGTCTGATACGGATGAGAGAACTGTCCATGACAGAGGTTCTGCACCTTCATCATGTTCATTGACCGGGCTCCTGAGCTGATAATGTTTCTGATCCGGATCCATGGTATTCCTGCTGACAGAGACCTCTGTATCATAAACAGGATCTTCCGTCTGTTCGGTAATGCTCAGCAGCAGAGGATGTACGGTCTCTTCAGCTGTGACTGTCCACTGATACGGTTTTCTTCCCGCCCTGTTATGTCTGTGTGCCCTTGCTTCATTCATTGCCGCAAGCAGCTGTCTTCTGGTTTCATTGATCACTGATACCGGCAGGAATACGTTTCCGACTGTCTTCTCGCCGAATGCAATTGTGTACGGTTCATCCGAGATCTTCGCAAGAGCAGCTTCAATGCGTTCTTCAGTGAGCGCAGCTTTTTTCGCTTCTTCACAGAGCATTTCACTTTCTGCGTAAACGCTGTGTCCTTCCTGATCCTCAGCGTAAAGCCTCAAAGGCTGTCCCGGCTCGGCATCATAACCGATCACGATCGGCGTGCGTCTGATGTTTTTCTCGATCATACGGTCGATCTCATCGATCAGCACCGTATCGCTGGTCTTATGAAGCGGCTGCCCTTTCCGCGGAGCGGGTTTGCTTCTGCAGTCAAGCCAGACAGTATCTCCCTTTTCAGCACTGTTCACCAGCCTGCCGTTTTTTTCGATCCTGACCGCAGTCAGTCCGGTATCCGTGGGTGTATTCAGAATACGAAGTCCATCGTGCTGATTCAGTGTATCAGAGAGTCTGACACATACCTTGCCGTTTTTATAATCAACGACTCTGCCGATCTCAAGACCCTGATGGTTCGGTCTGTAGGGATTCATGCGTTCCTTGACAGAGGCGTGGAAGATATGTCCTTCGGTGAATCCGCGGTGGAACATCAGTTCCATCTGCTTCAGACGTTCGGGACTGACATGATATTCCCTGCCTTCATACCATGCGTCGATCGCTTCACGGAATGTCCTGGTAACGATATAGACGTATTCCGGACGCTTCATGCGGCCTTCGATCTTCAGGCTCTTGACGCCCGCATTGAGCAGTTCAGGCAGTCTGTCCAGTGTATTGAGGTCTCTTGGACTGAGCAGATAGTCACCGTCTTTGTTTTTGCCTTCCGGCATATCATCCGCAAAGTATTTCAGACGGCAGAGCTGAGCGCACATACCGCGGTTGCCCGATCTGTTTTTGAGCGAGGCAGACATCAGACACTGACCGCTGTAACTGATGCATAATGCACCATATACGAACACTTCAATGTCAATGTCTTCTTTGCAGCATTCCTCGATGATCTCAATGGGTGTTTCCCTGGCAAGCACTGCACGTTCCGCCCCCATTGCAGCAGCAAACCTGACGCCTGCAGGGTTGTGGATATGCATCTGGGTCGAACAATGGACTGCAAGATCGGGAAAGCACTGTCTCAGATAATGAAACAGTCCCAGATCCTGTACCAGAAGCGCGTCCACATCATTGTCGTACAGGAACTGTACTTCTTTGATCGCGTTCTCAAATTCTGTTTCAAACAGCAGTGTATTCAGCGTTACGTAGACCGATACACCGCGAATATGGCAGTAACGGATCGCCTCGATCATTTCATCATGATCAAAGTTGCCCGCAAATGCACGTGCTGAAAACAGTGTGCCGCCGAGATACACTGCATTGCATCCGGCAGAAACAGCTGCCTTCAAAGCTTCCATATTGCCGGCAGGTGCCAGCAGTTCGATTTCTTTTCGTTTCATATATATGCTTTCTTTATGCGGCATCCTTCGTGGAATCCATATATTCCTGTGCCAGACCGCCTTCCGATGTTTCCTTGAGCGCGATCGGTATCATCTTTCCGGTTGCGTTCATTGTGTCCGTAACCATATCAAACGAGATCATATGGCGCTTGATCATGGACATTGCACGCGACAGCAAGGCTGCATCCTTGGCCCTTAATACACCCACGGCATTCCGCTCAATGCACGGTATCATAACATAGCCCATGACCGGATCACATGTCAATCCCAGATGATGTTCCATGCCGATCTCAGCAGCATATTCGATCTGATCGATCGTTTGACCATCCAGGAAAGCAAAGGCTGCAGAAGCCATGGATACAGCTGTGCCGACTTCCGCCTGGCATCCGCCGACCGCACCTGATATCGTCGCGTTGCTTTTGACGAGGTTGCCGAACAGGCCGCCCACAGCAAGCGCATCAGCCAGTCTGTCTTCCGGGATCTTCAGATTCTTATAGGAATAATAGATCATCGAAGCGATAACCCCGCACGCACCAAGGGTCGGCGCAGTTACGACTGTGCATCCGTCTGCATTCTCTTCATTCGCAGCATAGGCATATGCCATCATCAGCAGACGCTTCCTCTCATCGCCTTCTGATGCGATCGCTGCCGCATACAGTTCATGCGCGCTCCGTTTGATCCTGAGCTGTCCGGGAAGATAACCGTGCTTTGACAGTCCGCTCTGCACGCACTGTATTTCCGCATGAACGATATGCTTCAGATATTCCTTCAGTCCCGGTTCATGTGCATATTCATATTCCTGTATGCTCAGATGCTCGTTCTTCAGTACATCCAGCACTTCCGCGAAGCTTTTCTCGCTGTAGACTTCATCATTATAGGAAACAGGGAATTCCCTGATCCGGATACTGCCTCCGCCGATCGAGAAGACGGTCCATTTGTGAACTGTTTCTTTCTGCTCATTCAGGGCTTCCAGATAAAAGCCGTTCGGAAATTCTTCTTCCCAGTCCAGGCAGAAGATCACTTCCGTTTCACCCGGAAGCGTCTCTTTGATCACTGTATCTGTTCCATGTCCCTTGCCGGTCAGTGAAAGGGATCCGAATAAACGGACACGGTAAAACGGAAATGTACCGAACTGCTGTACAAACAGACGGCAAGCACGCTCCGGTGCCAGTGTATGTGATGAACTCGGTCCCTTGCCGATCTTATAAAGCTCTCTGATTGCCTGCATATTGATTCAAATTCCTCAATAGGAACGCCTCCAGACCTTCACGGTCATTGATTTTGCCGCTTTTGATACCCTGTTCCAGATCAGCAAGTTCACTGATCATCGTAAGAATTTCAAATGAGGTACGTCCATGTGCTGATCTGATGTCCAGATCAGGATACTTTCTTCCGGTCTTTGCGGCAATCTGAGGATCACTGTATCCGCATTCACGCAGACGGACCGCATTGTAGACAGCACGCAATCTGTAAGCCAGCTTCATGACAAGACTCTGATATGTATTCCGTGCGATCTCTGTCATCTCATATACACTGCGGAATGTCTGTGCGGTATTGCCCGCCAGGAATCCGTCAGCCATTTTCCATACATTGACATCCTGGTTAACCGGAACAAGATGCTCGATATCCGTCAGTGTCAGATCCTTTTCCCCGTACAGCAGGATCTTATCCATTGCCTGATAGAACTGTGTAGCGCTTCCGTTGATGCGCAGATTCAGTTCCTTCCTCGCCTCTGCATCCATCCGGATGCCTTTCCTTGCAAGGTCCTGGCTGATCCATTTTTCGAGTTCCTGCGGAGTCGGATTGCCGTAATGCAGGTGTTTGACCCTTCCCTGTTTGATCCAGGGATCCAGTACCTTGAACTCTTTTGTGCGCTTATCCGCATCAAATCCAAAGCAGTATAAGATCAGGTCACAGTCAGGATTGTAGTGGCTGATATACTGTTCCAGCATTTCTGCATGATCTGGTACAGCACCTTTCTTCTTCCGTTTGCCGGCAGGCTTTTCAGTGCCGCGCTTTGCGGAAGGATTCAGGAAATAAGGATCCTGGATCAGCACGATCCTGTGTTCGCTGAACAATGAAACAGTGCTGCAGTGCATGAGTGCATTGGATAACGAAAAGTCCTTCACTGAACCATCGATCGTCATAATATTTTCGGGCAGCACATCATCTCTGTTAAGAAGCTCATGTTTCTTACCGGAAAGATGATATGTTTCCGTTCCGTCAAGTAAATAAATCATGAAATCATTATATCAATTTTTGTCCCCGGCAGATGACATCAGCGCAAATTTACCTGATGCTGTGGTCAGCAGATTGCAGTACGGCAGACAGATGATCGTAATATCACCCTCTTCATGTGTGTTGAGATACGGGATGTGCCGCTGAAGCAGGCGCTGCAGTGTCTGAACGCTGGGATGATGGTAAAGATTATATGAACCGGCACTGATCACAGCCAGATCAGGTCTGAGCTGATCCAGCAGTTCTTCAGAAGAGCCGGTAGAACTTCCATGATGAGATACTTTCAGGACATCTGCCCTCAGATCCTGATAATCCCGTATGATCGTCTTTTCAGTAATCTCATCTGCATCTCCCGTCATCAGAAATGACAGGCCGTTCAGCTCAAAATAGATCACAAGCGAGCTCTGATTTGCGTCTTCATTCCTGATGCTGTTCAGATCCTGGCATAATACCCTGCCGCAGATCTGTTCATGAAAATGCTCAGTGATCACACGATCAGAATGATAATGCTCCGCAATGTAGTCCTGATTGCCGCTGTGATCCAGATCGGAATGCGTAATAAACAGCGTATGGACTTTATTGATCGATTTTGCCTGCAGGATCGTGTCCAGCTCGTCACAATAGGAAGGCTTGCCCGTATCGATCATGATGTTGTATGTATTCAGCGGCATCCGTATCAGAATACTGTCCCCCTGCCCGACATTGATGAATGTAACTTCTGCAAACGGATGCATCAGACCACACGCAAGATACAGCCACAGCACGATCGGCCGCAGGCGGGATTCGTATTCCGATTTTCTTAGTGATGCGATCAGCAGGATAAAAAACGGCAGTCCCGGTCCGATCAGACTCCCATTGATATCGAAAAAGCTGAGAAACGATAAAACACTGTCGATGAGCCGTGCGGTTTCAACAAGCGGCAGAAACGGCAAGAATACAGACAGCAATGCTGCTGTCCAAAGAAAGCCGCAGACGATGCGCAGATAACGGTACAGCACGATCTCAGCCGGATTGATCCGGTGATAGAGCAATGACTGAAGCAAAGATGTGTACCATAGCATATCCTGCCTGTGATCCTTTCCGCCGAATGAAACCAGCCGGAACATGACAGGAAACAGGAAAGAAGCAGATCCGGCGGCATACGGCTTCAATATCAGAATCATCAGCAAAGCCGTGCCCAGCCTCTGATCATCTCTGCCGTGTCCGCTGCAA
>CAMOPG010000039.1:0-17350 GCA_946622165.1 uncultured Erysipelotrichaceae bacterium | reverse complement strand
AGAAGGCAATCGATGACAATGACATGGACGGCCTGAAGACAAAGCTGGATGCGCTTGAGAAAGCAGCCAATGAAATGGCACAGCAGATGTACTCCAATCCGAATGCCGGTGGCGGTAACCAGGGCGGCTATACGGAAAGCAATCCGAACGATAATGTATTCGATGCGGATTACACGGAAAAGAAGTAAGACAAATGATCGACTGACAAATTCCTGGGGTAAAACCTGGGAGTTTGTCTTATGAGGAAACAGCACCTGATATGAATAAACAGAAAGGGCAGTGATGATATGGCAGATAAAAGAGACTATTATGAGGTTCTGGGAATCTCCAAGGGGGCAAGTGAGGACGAGATCAAAAAAGCATATCGTTCACTGGCTAAAAAATATCATCCGGATGTAAATAAGGATCCGGGTGCGGAAGAAAAATTCAAAGAGATCAATGAAGCGTACGAAGTCCTCAGCGATCCGCAGAAACGCCAGACGTATGATCAGTTCGGCTTTGCGGGCATGGATGGTGCCGGCGGATTCGGAAACGGATTCGGCGGGTTCCAGAGCGGCAGCTTCGATGATCTGAATGATATATTCTCATCCTTCTTCGGCGGAGGCATGGGAGGCTATGGCAGAAGCACGCGCAATACAGGACCGCAGCGAGGCAATGACCGGTTCATGCGCATGAATGTCAATTTCATGGACGCCTGCTTCGGCAAGACCGAGACGATCGATATTGATGTAGATGAAAAGTGCTCCAGATGCGGAGGCAGCGGAGCAGAAAATGCAAGCGATATCGAAACATGTTCAACATGCCGCGGGTCCGGAAGCGTGATGCGTGAACAGAGAATGGGATTCACTGTTTACCGTACACAGTCCGTATGTCCTGACTGCGGCGGAACCGGCAAGAAGATCAGAAGGCCGTGTCCTGACTGCCAGGGAAGAGGATATATCCGCAAGCATACAAAAGTCGATGTAAAGATCCCTGCAGGCATCAATGACGGACAGCAGCTCCGTATCTCCGGCAAGGGTGAACGCGGAGTCAACGGCGGAGACAACGGAGATCTGTTCATTGAGATCCACATCCGTGAACACGATCAGTTTGTCCGTGAAGGAAAGAATATATTCCTGGATATCCCTGTGACTGCGGTCGACGCAACGATCGGAACGACACTGGATGTCCCGACGATCCGCGGTGAAGTCACAATGAAGATCCCTGCCGGCACACAGGAAGGAACACAGCTGCGCCTGAGAGGCGAAGGCGTTCCTGATGTACGGGGCGGCAAGCCAGGAGATCAGATCTGCACTGTCAGGATCCAGGTCGACAAGAAACTCACATTAAAGGAAAAAGAGCTGTACAAGCAGCTTCAGGAGATCCAGAACGGATCAAAGAAGAAGCCTTGGGAACAGTTTAAAAAGATGTTCAGCTGAGTGATCAGCGGAGGTAATCATGAATATTGAGCAGATGACGGAACAGCTCCAGGCCATCATTTTAAGTGCGCTCCAGAAGGCACAGGAAAAGGGTAATCCGGAACTGAGCACAGAGCACATCCTCAATGCAATGCTGGAAGATGACAGCCTGGACGGAATATGGAAACGCATGGACCTGCCAAAGCAGGAACTTGCTGAAACGGTGAAAACATATCTTGACAGACTGCCTGGCTCCTCACAGTCAGGTCAGCCGGTACTGAACAGATATGTCAATGAAGCAAATACGCACGCGCTTGCTTATATGAAGCGCCATGACGATACGTACATGAGCAGCGGCGCATTCCTGATCGGTATGTTTGAAACAAAGGCTCCCGTGATCGAAGAGATCAGAAGGCGTTTCAATATCACCGCAAAAGGAATCGAAGCCGCAGAAGATGAGAGAAGAGGTGGAATGAAGATGGATGAAAAGACCAATGAGAGTCAGCTTGACGCATTATCCAAATACGGACATGATCTGGTACAGGATGTCAAAGACGGAAAGATCGATCCTGTGATCGGACGCGATGACGAGATCAGGAGAGTCATCGAAATTCTATCACGCAAGACGAAAAACAACCCGGTCCTGATCGGTGAACCGGGTGTCGGCAAAACCGCGATCGTAGAAGGACTTGCCTGGAGGATCATGAACGGCGACGTTCCGCTGGGCCTGAAGGACAAGAGACTGATCGAACTTGACATGGGCGCTCTGATCGCCGGCGCCAAGTACAGAGGCGAATATGAGGAACGTCTCAAGGGCGTTCTGAACCAGGTAAAGGAAGCAGACGGAGGCATCATCCTCTTCATCGATGAGATCCACAATCTGGTCGGAGCCGGCAAGACAGAAGGCTCCATGGATGCCGCAAACCTGCTGAAACCGATGCTGGCAAGAGGCGAACTGAAGTGCATCGGCGCTACGACGTTTGATGAGTACCGCAAGTATATCGAAAAAGACCGCGCACTGGAACGCAGATTCCAGAAGATCCAGGTTGAAGAACCTACAGTCGAAGATACGATCTCGATCCTCAGAGGCCTCAAAGACAGATTCGAATCACATCACGGTGTTGAGATCAAGGATGAAGCCATCGTTGCGGCTGCGATCCTGTCGAACCGTTATATTACAGACAGATACCTGCCGGATAAAGCAATCGACCTGATCGATGAAGCGTGTGCCTGCATCCGTGTGGAAATGGACTCCATGCCTGCTGAGCTGGATGAGCTGAGCAGAAGGATCATGACACTGCAGATCGAAGAGACTTCCTTGAAGGGTGAAGATGATCCCAAGACGATCGACCGCCGTGAGGACATTGAGCGGGAACTCGCAAACCTGAACGAAGAGAAAGAAACAAAATTCTCCCAGTGGCAGCTTGAAAAGCAGGAACTTGATTCCGTCAAGACAGCCAAGGAGGATCTTGAAACAGCCCGTCTGCAGCTGACGCAGGCACAGAATGACGCGGACTATGAACTTGCCGCAAAGCTGAAATACGATACGATCCCTGCCCTGGAACGGAAGATCCGGGAAGCCGGTACAAAAGGAAAGAGTTCCATGATCCAGCAGGAAGTGGACGAAGATATGATCGCTAAGATCGTATCCAGATGGACGCATATTGAAGTCAGCCGTCTGATGTCTACAGAACGTCAGAAGATCCTGCACCTGCCTGAAGCACTGGCTAAGCGTGTCATCGGACAGGATGAAGCGCTGAAGCTCGTATCTGATGCGATCATGCGCTCCAAAGCACAGATCCAGGATGAGAACAGACCGCTCGGCAGCTTCCTGTTCCTCGGTCCTACCGGTGTAGGCAAGACGGAAGTTGCGAAAGCACTGGCGGAACAGCTGTTTGACGATGAAGGAAAGATCGTCAGGATCGATATGTCTGAATACATGGAGAAATTCAGTGTTTCCAGACTGATCGGCGCTCCTCCGGGATATGTCGGTTATGATGAAGGCGGACAGCTGACGGAAGCTGTCAGGAGAAACCCTTACTCCATCGTACTCCTGGATGAAGTTGAAAAGGCACATCCGGATGTATTCAATATCCTGCTTCAGATCATGGATGACGGACGCATTACGGATTCAAAAGGCGTCACGGTGGACTTCAAGAATACGATCATCATCATGACGTCCAATCTCGGTTCACAGTTTGCCTTTGAACCGGATAAGGATGTGCGTGATGACCACTATCAGGCAGAAGTCAGAAAGTTCTTCAAGCCTGAATTCGTCAACCGTATCGATGAGATCATCGTGTTCAACGCACTGAACAACGACACGCTGAAGCTGATCGCCGACAAGTTCCTGAATCAGCTCAGGAACAGACTTGCCGCAAAGGATATTGCACTGACAGTGACTGATAAGGCAAAAGCAAGGATCATTGCCTATGGCGTGGATCCTGCATTCGGCGCAAGACCGATGAAGCGTCATATCCAGCGTGAAGTGGAAACACTGATCGCGAAAACGATCCTGGAAGATCCTTCCATTGAAGGAAGAACGATCATTCTGGATGCGGATGAAGACGGATACAGTGTTTCTGTCGGACAATCCATGGCGTGATCAATGAACTGCAGAGTGAAAGCTTTGCAGTTTTTTTTCTGTAACAGGACGTTTTCTTTCAAATTGGAACCATTAACAGGTTATAATATTTACAATGATAACAGGGGGAAATCATGTTTCACGTAGTTGTGAATCCTGCAGGTGCTTCGGGAAAAACCGGAAAGCAGTGGAAAAAGCTTGAAGAGATCCTGCGCAATGAACATGTATCATATGAAGTGCATTTTTCAACACCTGTTTTTGGTATTGAGGACATATGCCGTGATCTGACGAAGGATGCCGATACGGAAACCGATCTGATCATCGTCGGCGGAGACGGGACAATGAATGAGGCAGTGAACGGGATCACCGATTTTTCCAAAGTACGTCTTGGCTATGTTCCTGCCGGCTCAGGCAATGATCTGGCACGCAGTCTTTCACTTCCGAATGACATAAGAGAGATCCTGCGCACGATCATTCAGGGTGAAGTCAGACGCACGGTCGACGTCGGAGAGGTGACCTTTCATAATACGTACGATATCATCAAAGGCAGTCCGAAAGCGTTTGTGCCGGGAAAGCCTGTGATCAGAAGATTCATGTCAGGGTGCGGCATCGGTTTTGATGCGCACATCTGCCAGCAGGTGCTTGTTTCGAAATTTAAGAATGTGCTGAACAAGGTGCATCTTGGCAAGCTGGTCTATGTGGCAACTGCAGCCAAGGTGATCATGACCGAGAAAATGGTACCGTTTGAAATCACAACAGCAGAGGGCAGTACTTCCTACGGGAAGTGCCTGTTTACGGTCGGCATGAATGAGCCGTATGAAGGAGGGGGCTTCCGCTTCTGTCCGCATGCGGATGATCATGACGGAAAGCTTACCATGTGCACTGCTGACAACATGAGGAAAATTGATTTCTTCCGCATCTTCCCGTATGCATATCACGGGAATCATCTGAAGTTCCGCGGCGTCACGGAATATGCGTCGGAAACACTTGATATCAAAACGGAAGAACCGCTTTGGGTACATACGGATGGAGAGGTGGCATGCCGCAGCAGCCGCATTTCAATGCGTTTACTCGGGAATCAGCTGAAGCTGCTGATGTAGGAGATCATATATGGCAAAGAGCATTTACACTGAAGGCTACACACAGAACCGCGAACTGTCCTGGATGCGGTTTAACAACCGCGTGCTGGATGAGGCAAAGGACAAGGATGTCCCGCTCCTGGAGCGCCTCAAATTCGCAGCGATCCATGCGTCAAATCTCGACGAGTTTTTTACCGTGCGTGTCGGCAGTCTGTATGAAATGAAGCGGGCTGAACCGGACGGGATCGACAAGCTCTCAGGTATGAGCGTGAAGCAGCAGCTGGATGCGATCTATTCGCGGGCAAAGAAAGATATAGCCAAGCGTGAGAAGATCATGTCCGAGCTGAAAGCAGAACTGAACGCGGCCAATATTTTCCAGGTCATGCCTGCGGACTGTTCAAAGAGTGAGCAGAAGTATCTGAAAAGATATTTTCATGACAAGGTGCTGCCTGTTGTAAGTCCGCAGGTGGTAGATACCGTTCACCCGCTGCCCAGACTTCAGTCCGGCGTGATCTACTGTGCAGGGATCCTGAGATATAAAAACCGTGATTCCTTTGCATTTGCGGCCGTTCCGGATGTGCTTCCCAAAATGATCAAGCTCCCGGATGAAACTTCCTGCAGATACGTACTGATGGAAGATCTGATCCATTCCGAGCTCGGCTCACTGATCAAGGGCTCCACAGTACTGGAAACGCTGAAATTCCGTATCCTGCGAAGCGCCGATGTTGACCCGGAAGATGAGATGTTTGAGGACATCGAAGATTACCGTGAAAAAATGGAAAAGGTCCTGAAACAGCGCAGAAGGATGCGTGTTGTCAGACTGGATCTCTCCAGAAAGCCAAGCACACAGCTGAAAAAATATCTGATGGAACATCTGAAAGCAGAACCTTCCTGCCTGTTTGAGTTCCACCAGTCTCTCGACATGAAATATGCATTCTCGCTCGGATCGCTGCTGAAGGCGGAAGATGCGCAGGCTCTGCAGTATGAAAAATACGAACCGAAGCTGTCAGCTGCGTTTGATTATGAAAAACCGATCTTTGATCAGGTGAAAAAGAAGGATGTGCTGCTGTCATATCCGTATGAAAGCATGGATCCGTTCCTGCTGCTTGTGCGGCAGGCTGCCGGTGATCCCGATGTTACATCGATCAGGATCACGATCTACCGTCTTGCCAGACAGGCCAGACTGGTGGATTACCTCTGTCAGGCAGCGGAAAACGGCAAGGAAGTCGATGTGCTGATCGAACTGAAAGCACGTTTTGATGAGCAGAACAACATTGACTACAGCGAACGTCTGGAAGACTCGGGCGTCACCGTCATGTACGGTTATACGAACTATAAAGTGCATTCAAAGATCTGCCTGATCACCCGTATGAAAAACAGCAGACCTGAGCATGTTGTTCTGATCGCAACAGGCAACTTCAATGAAAATACTGCCAAGCAGTATACGGACCTGGCGTATCTGACTGGCAGGGCTGGGATTGCCAGGGATGCTGCTGCGTTCTTCCGCAATATGATGATCGGCAAGCTGGACGGTTCCTACCGTAACCTGCTGGTAGCACCGGTATCGCTGAAATCCGGATTGATCGAAATGATCAGGGCGGAAGCAGAGAAAGGTGAGAACGGCAGGATCATTGCCAAAGTCAACGCGATCACAGATGAAGAACTCATCCGCGAGCTGCAGAAGGCGTCCGCAGCAGGCGTACAGATCGATCTGATCGTCAGAGGCATTTCGTGCATTCTTCCGGAAGTAAAGGGAAGAACAGATACGATCCATATCCGTTCGATCGTCGGCAGATATCTGGAACATTCCAGGATCTATGTTTTTGGTGAAGGAAAAGAAGAGAAGATGTATATCTCATCGGCTGACTTCATGACAAGAAATACAGATAAGCGTGTAGAGATCGCTGTACCGATCATGAGTCCCCAGTGCAGACAGCAGATTCACCAGTATCTGGACATCTGCTTCAGGGATAATGTGAAGGCACGAAAAATGAAACCGGACGGCAAGTATGCAAAGTTCAAGAGCGGTGAAGAAAAGCTCAGCAGCCAGGATGAACTGATGCGCATTACCAAAGGTTCTGATCAGACGATACCGGTTCCTCAGAGACGTCAGTCCATCGCAGTATTCCGGACGGTATATCAGAAGAAAAACAGCAAATGATACAGCAAAGCCGGCAGTGAACAGAGGCTAAGATCGATTCAAAGAAAAAAATGTGAGAGGATCATATTCCGGAGAAGGAGGATCCCTCACATTTTTTCTGTTTTCTGCAGGAAAAATGCAGATCTATGATCAGTGTTCACTACAGTCATGCGGCAGTGAAGTTTGCTTCCTTTGACATAACGCTGGAGCCCTGTTCTGATCAGGATGTGACCGATACATTACCGGAGTATTCTTACCGAAGGTATAAAATACCTGGTCATTACAAAAAGGACATCGGAAGGGTTAGGTTTTTGGTAAGATAGGAAAGATGAAATATAAATTTTACATGATATGTGTCCTGCTGTTCTTTCTGACCGCCTGTTTCCTGATGAGACAGGTATTCCGGAAGAAGCAGACTTCCCGGTTTTGGCGATTCTTTTCTGCTGCCTGCGCTGCCATACTTTTTCTTCTTTGCGAAGGCTTTGTATGGCTGAAAGACGTTTATCACGCGGAAGATAAAGCACTGCGGTATCTTGAAAGCAGCGGCCGGGTGATCGTAAACAGGACGGCAAACGGATATCTGTTTGACGGCCCTGGCAGTGATTCTGCCTTGATCTTTTATCCGGGTGCCAAGGTTGAAGCGGAGGCATACGCGCCGCTGCTTTATTCCCTTGCGGAAGCCGGGGAGGATGTGTTCCTGGTACGGATGCCTTTTCAGATCGCGCTTCTTGGGATCAATGAGGCGGAAACGCTGATCGGGAACTTTGATTATGACAGCTGGTATCTTGCCGGCCACTCCATGGGCGGGGTGGCTGCCGCCGCATATGCCGCAAAGCATGCGGAAGAGATCAGCGGTATTGTGTACCTGGCATCATATCCTGCGACAGATACAGATGATGCGGTCAGGGTGCTGTCTGTATACGGGGATCAGGACGGTGTCCTGAACATGCAGGCGTATGAAAACAGCAGGAAGTATGTTCCGCCCGGAGCGCAGGAAAAGGTGATTCATGGCGGAAACCATGCACAGTTCGGTGATTACGGGGAACAGAAAGGCGATGGGAAAGCGCTGATTCCGGCTGAAGAACAGCAGGAAGAAACGGTAAGGGCGATCCTGTACTGGCTGGGAAAATGATTGCTGCATTCTGCTTTTCCGTGACGATTCTGTTTCAAATCAAAAGGTCTGCTTTTTGGCAGGCCTTTCATTCATTGGTATTTAATGATGATCTGAATGTTTTTGTGCTGTTTACTTCTTTTTCTTCTTCGGAGAATAATCCGTGATCCCAAGGTCCTTGAGCAGAGCCGCCTTGTACGTTGAGAATGTTGCGAGACGTTCCTGGGTAACTTCCGGATAGCGCGGATCCATATCCTGGAGCGTGGAGAGAATGATCTCACTGACGACGTAGCGCATATACCATTTGTGGTCAGCAGGTACGACATACCAGGGACAGATCTTTGTGGCGGTACTGTTGATCGCATCTTCAAATGCGCGCATATAATCATCCCAGTAAACGCGTTCTTCATAGTCGCCTCCGGAGAATTTCCAGTTTTTCTCCGGTTCCTCGATCCTGCTCAAAAACCGTCTTGCCTGTTCGTCTTTTGAAACATTGAGGAATATTTTGACGGTACGGACATTATTATGATACAGATATGTTTCAAAATTTGTAATGTCCTCATAGCGGTATTCCAGAGCGCGCTCAAAATCGGTGATCCTTCTGGCATTTGCCTGCGACTGCCACAGCTTCTTGACCTTCCAGATCAGGACTTCTTCATAATGGGAACGGTTGAAGATCGCGATCTCACCTTTGGCAGGCACCTGCTGTGCGATCCGCCATAGGTAATCATGCGCCAGTTCCGTGGAATTCGGTGATTTGAAGGCTGCCTCATGGACTCCGTGGGGAGAAAGACACTGCAGCACAGCCTGTATGGTGCCGTCTTTGCCTGCTGCGTCCATCGCCTGGAACAGGAAGATCACGCCTTCGCGTTTATCGGCATAGAGTTTCTGCTGGAGCTCATCGATCTTCTCGATGTTGGCTTTCATCTTTTCCTTGGCGTCCTGCTTATTCTTGCATAAAGAGGTCTCATCAGTGGAAACCCTGCTCAGATCAAGCGTTCTTGACCCGTCATATATGTATTGTGTAAACATGGAATTATGCCCGTCCTTTTCAATAATACTAACACGAAACAACTCATACAGAAATAATGAATCATGCGCTTCGGCATGGTATAATTAACGCTGTTTGGAGGGGATTATGAATCAGATGTCAAATTATATCCTGATCGTCCTGTTTTTGGGACTGGCGATCTGGCAAGGGGTCGGTTATTTCCGTACAAAGGGGAAGATCACAATCTATGACAAATTGTGGTCAGGCACAAGGATATTGTTTGTAGCTGCAGCCATTCTCGGTGCAGCAACCTTGCTTGTATATACAGGCCCGATCGAATTCATCAGGATACTGAGCATGCTGCTGTGCGTTGTCAGTTATCTGCTGTGCCGTGACGGTATCGGTGATGAGGGTGTCTGCGTCAATGGCAGCTTCTATCCGTACGGGACAGTCAGAGCCTATGATTTTCAGCAGGAAAAGAAGAGCTTCTTTGCCGTATTTACGGTCAATGAACCGGGTTCTTCCAAGAACGGCAACTACAATATCAACATCAACTTCGATCTGAAGGATGAAGAAGCAGTCAAAGCGCTTCTGAAAAAGCGGATCGGCAAAAAGTACACACGCATGAAGGTGAAGAGATAAGGCATCCGGAAAAGGGTGCTTTTCTTTTGGCAGTGATTGACAAGCGGAATATCAGTGGTATTATATAGTCAAAATGACTATATATCAGGAGGCTGTATGGAGAAAGTAAATGCGCAGGGACTGACAGAAAAAGAGTTTCTTGAGCAGTATGACGATTCTGCTTTCAGACATCCTTCGAATACCGTTGATATGGTATTGATGACCGTATCAGAAGGTCAGCTGAAGCTGCTTCTCATACGCAGAGGAAATCACCCGTGGATCCATCAATGGGCACTGCCGGGCGGATTTGTCGAATTTGACGAAGACCTGGACGATGCGGTGCTGAGGGAACTGAAGGAAGAAACAGCCATCGACGAAGAATTCTATTTCACCCAGCTTTATACATTCGGAAGCGCGGACCGCGATCCAAGGACAAGGGTTATATCGACAATGTATCTTGCGCTTACGGATGAATCCAACATCAGAAGATCCAAAGCGGGAGATGATGCGGCGGAAACAGGATGGTTTACCGTGAAGCGCACGGTCGTTTCGCAGGATGACGGTCATCAGACATCCGTCCTGACGCTTGATAAGGATGATGTGCATATCGCATATGAGATCACCGATAAGGCAAACAGGAATTATGTCAAAACAACGTCAAGACTGCTTGAGGAAAGCAGTGAAGCGCTGGCTGCCGATCATATCAAGGCGGTCAACATGGCTGTTGATCTGCTGAGAAACCGTGCAGCATCCACCGGCATTCTGTTCAACCTGCTTCCCGAAGAGATGACGCTGAGACAGATCCAGGATGCATATGAAGCCGTCGTCGGCCATAAGACCGACACAGGAAACTTCCGCCGTGATATCAAGCGCATGCTGGTCAATACCGGCAGAACAAGAAAATCAGCGGGCAAACAGGCCGCACTTTACAGATTCAATCCGATGTTTCGTTATCTGGAGGAAAACTTATGAAACATGTACTGATCGCTGTCGATCTTCAGAATGATTTCGTTTCCATGGCACTTGGAACAAAAGAGGCTGTGGAGATCATCCCGGCAGCCGTAAAGGAGATCGAAGATCCCTATTATGACACTGTCATCGCAACACTCGACACACATACGGAAGACTATCTGAATACCTTCGAAGGAAAGCACCTGCCGGTCGTTCACTGTGTGAAAGGAACGGAAGGCTGGAAACTGGAGGAGCATATTGAGCAGGCAGTCACAAAGCGCAATGGCATGCGTATTGAAAAGCCGACCTTCGGCAGTACAGAACTGCTTGATCTTCTGCTGAAGGAACAGCCTGAATCCGTAACACTGATCGGTCTGTGCACGGATATCTGCGTCGTATCCAACGCAATGCTTGTCAGAGCCGGTCTCCACGAAACACCGATCCGCGTCAAGGCAGCTGCCTGCGCGGGGACAACACCTGAGAATCACGATCATGCACTGGCAGTCATGAGATCCTGCCAGATCGAAATACTGTAATAAGGGGGAAATTATGAGTATCAATGCTGAAGTTTATATTCCGGATGAAGATTACGACAATCCGGCAATGATCACGGATTTCTATGAATTCACAATGGCAAACTGCCTGTTCCTGCACGGCTATAAGGATACCGTCATGGTATTCGACATGTTCTACAGGGACAATCCAGATGATCAGGGCTATGCGATCAGCTGCGGACAGCATAAGCTTGTGAAATTCCTGCAGAACTATCATTTCAATGAACAGGACCTGATCTGGCTGCGCACAAAGGGCATGAGCCAGGAATTCTGCGACTACCTCAGGACCTACCGCTGGAAAGGTGATGTTTATGCACTGAAAGAAGGCACGGTCTGCTATCCGCAGGTTCCGATGGTCCGTATTGAATGCGATATGGTCGGCGCGATCCTGATCGAAACATATCTGCTGCAGACAATGAATTTCCATTCACTGATCGCTACAAAAGCAACCAAGATCTCCGGTCTGAATATCCATAAGCCCAGAAACGTCATGGAATTCGGCACAAGGCGTGCCCAGGGTGCTTCAGCAGGCAATGACGGCGCATATGCCGCAATACTCGGCGGCTGCATCGGCACGGCAAACTGCCTTGCGGAAATGCGCTATGGCGAGGATGTGAAGGCAGTCGGCACGATCGCGCACTCCTTCATCGAATTCTTCCCGACAGAACTGGAAGCGTTCCGGGCATATGCAGATACATATCCGAACAATGTTTCACTGTTGCTGGATACTTACAATATCCTGGAATCAGGCCTTCCGAACCTGATCAGACTGGATGATGAACTGATCGCAAAGTATCCGGATGATCCGAATAAGCGCGTCAAGAGCGCGAGGATCGATTCCGGCGACCTTGCCAGAGGCTATAAGAGACTGCGCAAAGCACTGGATGCGGCAGGAAAGACATATGTCAAGCTCGTGGCTTCCAACTCTCTGGATGAAAAGAAAATGGCCAATATGGAGCTGTATGAAGGCGCAAAATTCGATTCATACGGCGTCGGTGAAAAACTGATCACTTCCGCTACAGATCCTGTGTTCGGCGGTGTTTACAAGCTTGTGGCAGTCAAAAATGAAGACGGCAGCTACAGTCCGAAAATGAAATGCTCCGACTCCGCTTCCAAAGCGATCATTCCCGGCAAGCTGATGGCATGGCGTGTGTTTGATGAAGAAGGAAAAGGTCAGTGCGACATTATTTCCATGGATGATGAAGTGGTGGAAGCCGGCAAGCCGATCGAAGTATACAGTCTCAATCCGGATGATTACAGACCGTTCCGCACGATCGTACCGACCAGTGTAGAGCAGCTGCTCGTACCGCACATCATCGGCGGTGAACTGGTCATCGATCTGCCGGATATCAAAACCAAGAAGGCGTATATCAAAGATCAGCTTGAACACCGTGTATGGGAGAGTGAGCTGCGTCCTGAGATGCCGCATGTGCACTATGTAGACCTGACGCTGAAGGTCAAGAAGTGCCGTGATGATATGTATGAAAGTCTGCACGGAGGTAAGATCTGATACGGGCGCTGGTCTGCGGAGGAGCCTTTAATCCTCCGACAAAGGCACATATTGAACTGGCTGATGAAGTCAGAAGAAAGCTCGGCTATGACAAGGTGATCTTTGTCCCGAGCAAGCAGACCTACATCAGAAATGAACAGGGAAAGGACTTTGCCTTTGACAATGAAACAAGACTGGCAATGCTGGAAAAGATCGCAGAGAACCGGGAATGGATGGAAGTATGCGATTATGAACTGAATGCCGACCATCAGCCCCGCACATATGAAACGCTGTGCATGCTGAGGGATCAAGGGTATGAAGTCAGACTGCTCTTTGGTTCCGACAAGCTTCAGGAACTGGAAACAGGCTGGAAGCACATTCCCGAGCTGTGCAGGGAATTCGGCATAGCTGTGATGTCCAGGGATGACGATGATGCTGAGCAGATCATCGCATCAGATCCCTATCTGTCTTCCCTGAAGGAATATATGACAGTTGTGAAGACGGATGATGCATATCGTGATATCTCCAGCACTCAGGTGAGACAGCAGATCCGGGCAATGCTGGAAGCTTCAGACCGGATCATGGAGATGGTACCCGAAGAACTGGCGGATCTCCATGAATATTTGAGGAAATAGAATATGAAAAACCAGATGATCTATGCAGCAGCTGCCGTACCTTCCATGAGGGTGGCAGATGTGAAATACAATACGGAACAGATCAAACAGATGCTGCATACGTGCAGTGACTGCGGTATCGTGGTATTCCCGGAGCTTTGCGTAACAGGCTATACATGTGCTGACCTGTTCGGCAGCGATCTGCTGCTGGAACAGGCAGAGCAGGCAATGTTTGAGATCGCCCGTGAAACGGAACAGATCGAAGGTCTTACTGCTGTGATCGGCGTTCCCATCCGCTTTGAAAACAACCTTTATAACTGTGCGGCTGTTCTGAGTCATAGCGAGGTATGCGCATTGATCCCGAAAGAGTTTATTCCGAACTATTCGGAATTCTATGAGGAACGCTGGTTTGCGTCAGGCAAGCAGCTGATCGGCAGAACGATCGTGCTGAAAGGGCAGGAGATACCGATCGGCATTGATATTATCTGTGAAGATCCGTCCAGTAACGCCGTTATCGGTGTAGAGATCTGTGAAGATCTCTGGGTTCCTGACAAACCGAGCACGCATCTGGCACTTGCAGGAGCCAATATCATCGTAAATCCCTCCGCTTCCGATGAACTGATCGGCAAGCAGGAGTACCGCACGAATCTGGTCGTACAGCAGTCCGGTGCCTGCTATTGCGCTTATGTTTATGCGTCCGGCGGCATGGACGAAAGCAGCACGGACCTGGTATTCTCCGGTCATACAATGATCGCTGTCAACGGAAGCATGCTCAAGCAGAACATATTCCCGGAACGTCCGTATGCTGATAAAGCAGTGATCGATCTGTCACGCATCCTGCATGACAGAAGACATCAGAATACGTTTGACAACAGTGATGACAGCTGGTTCCGCAGGGTGGAAGTGGATGTCAAGCCGCTTGGCGGAATCACTGATCCCGATACCCGTGAGATGACGGAACTGCTGAAAAAGGCAGACTATCCTGTCGCAAGAAATCCGTTTGTGCCGTCAGATGATGCCGAGCGCGGAGAACGCTGCCGCAGGATCCTGCGCATTCAGGCAAACGGACTGGCAACCAGAGTCAGGGCAACACATATCAATAACCTGGTGATCGGTATTTCCGGCGGACTGGACAGCACGCTTGCGCTGCTTGTATGCCACGAGGCAAAAAAACTCGTTCCGCAGATCCGTATTCTGGCATACACCATGCCGAATGAAGGGAACACGTCCGGTCAGACCTACAGCAATGCCAATGAACTGATGCGCATCCTGGCAGATGAGATCTATGAAGTTCCGATCGCCAAAGGAGTAAAGTCCCATCTGGAAGACATCGGACACAGCCTTGAATATCAGGGAGAAGGGGATACCGCATATGAAAACGCCCAGGCACGTATGCGCACCTATATCCTGATGGATGCGGCAAATATGAAAAACGGACTTGTCGTCGGTACAGGCGATCTCTCGGAACTGGCTCTTGGATGGTGCACATACAATGGCGATCATATGTCCATGTATGCTGTAAATGCGTCCGTGCCGAAAACACTCGTACAGTATATCTGCAGAAGCTATGCAGACACATGCGGCAATGACGAGCTGAAGCAGGTACTGCATGCGATCTGTGATACGCCGATCACGCCGGAACTGACACCCAGCGCAAACGGACAGATCGCCCAGAAGACAGAAGAAAAGATCGGCAAGTATGATCTGAACGACTTCTTCCTGTTCTATACATTGAGATACGGCTATGAGCCTTCCAGAAGCATGGCTCTTGCACTCAGGGCATATCCGGAACTCTCTTATGAAGACGTCAAACAGGCCGCTCAGAGATTCTTCCGCAGATTCTTTACCCAGCAGTTCAAGCGCAGCTGTCTGCCGGATGGTCCGAAGGTCGGTTCTGTAACACTGTCACCGCGCGGTGACTGGCGCATGCCGTCAGACGCATCTGTCAATCTCTGGCTGAGTGATATCGAAGAATAAGCTGTTCACTTCAAACAGCTTTTCTTTTGCAAAGGCGGCCGGTATTGCTATAATCAAAGACATGAAAAAGACAGTGATTTGGGATTTTAACGGTACGATCATCGATGATGTCGGTCTGTGCCTGGATATCGAAAACAGAATGCTGAAAGAACGCGGCATGAAATACGGGTATACCATCGAACAATACCTGGATATGTTCTGTTTTCCGGTGATCGATTATTACTATAAGCTCGGCTATACATTTGAACATGAAACATATGACGATATTTCCGTTGAATTCAATGAACTTTATGACCGGGGCTTCCTTTCTGCTCCGCTGAAAGAAGGCTTCATGGAACTGATCCGGAAATCTATAGATGCAGGCAATAAAAATGTGATCCTTTCTGCGACAAAGCAGGATAAGCTGCGCCATCAGACGAAACAGTTAGGCATTGCACAGTATTTTGATGAGATCCTGGGGATCGATAATCTGCTTGCCGGATCAAAGATCGGCATGGCAAAGCGCTGGATGGAATTTGCGGATGTCCATCCTGATGACTGTATGTATATCGGCGATACACTGCATGATCTGGATACAGCAAAAGCACTCGGTATTCAGAACTGCATTCTGGTCGCAGGCGGTCATTCATCTGTTGAAGTGCTCCGCCAGAACTGGGATAACGTTGTTATGAGCCTGAAAGAGGTAGAATTATGACAGTCTGCCCGTATCATGAAAAATGCGGAGGATGTGATTACTCGGAGATTCCGTATGAAGAGCAGCTTCTGATGAAGCAGAAGGAACTGCGCAGACTCTTCGGTACCAAACGCATTGAACCTGTGATCGGCATGAAGCATCCTTCCCATTACAGGCATAAAGTATATGCTACATTCGCAAAGAACAGAGCAGGACGGATCGTGGCAGGGATCTATGAGGAGAACAGCCACCATCTGATCTATGTCAAGGACTGCATGATCCAGCATGAAACAGCCAACAGGATCATCAGCAGTATCTGCCGCATCGCGACCGATATGCATATCGAGGTTTATAACGAGAACACGCATACCGGTGTCCTGAGACACGCATACATCCGCGTGTCTGAGCAGACAGGCGAAGCAATGGCTGTGATCGTCATCGGCTCAAAAACAATGCCGGGATCAAGAAAGTTCACAGCGAGACTGGTCGAAGAAAATCCGGAGATCGTTACTGTGATCATCAATCACAACGACCGTCATACCAGTATGATCCTGGGAAAAGAGGAGAAGGCCGTATATGGAGACGGCACGATCACAGATGAGATCTGCGGTGTAAAATACCGTATCTCTTCCCGCAGCTTTTATCAGGTCAATCCCGTACAGACAGAGATCCTCTATCAGACAGCCCTGGATATGGCGGATATCAAACCGTCAGACCGTGTCCTGGATGCGTGCTGCGGGATCGGTACGATCTCTTTGCTCGCGGCAAAGAAGGCAAAGCATGTAACAGGTATTGAGATCGTCCCTGAAGCGATCAGGGATGCAAAATACAATGCAAAGCTGAACGGTATCAGAAATGTTCATTTTCATTGTGCAGATGAAAAGAAATATCTCCTTCAGACTGATGAAACATATGATGTCGTGATCATGGATCCGCCCAGGGCAGGCATGTCACCTGAGTTTCTCAATGCACTGTCTTCTGAGAAACTGGTTTATATTTCATGCAATCCGGAAACTCAGAAGCGGGATATTGATATCCTCAGAAAAAAAGGATACAGACCAATGAAGATCGTACCCTGTGATATGTTTCCTTTTACAAAACACATCGAGACTATCGTGTTGCTACAAAAGTTGAACTCGTAGAAATCCTTTATTTTAAGCACTTTTACG
>CAMOPG010000038.1:0-17410 GCA_946622165.1 uncultured Erysipelotrichaceae bacterium | reverse complement strand
CATACATTTGCCGGCATACAGCTCAGGGCTGAATGCAGCAGGCAGATGAATGAACTGCGTATCCGTTATGGCAGTGACTATGAACAGCCGACTGCCGTACCGATGCTTACGCAAGGGTACAACCTGCCGGCAAAGCACGTTATTCATATCGTGGGACCGATCGTAGAAGGCAGACTGACAAAAGAACTGGAACAGGATCTGGCAGACTGCTATCGCAATTCACTGGATCTATGTCTGGAGAACGGCATCAGGTCCATAGCCTTCTGCTGCATTTCAACAGGTGTCTTCCGTTTCCCGAATCAGCGTGCCGCAGAGATCGCTGTCGGGACCGTCACAGAATGGCTCACAGAACATCCGGAAGGAATAGAAAGGATGATCTTCAATGTTTTTAAAGACGAAGATAAAGAATACTATGAAAAGGAATTATACTGAACTGCCAAACGGCTATCTTGAAACGATCAACAACGGGATCAGAGGCGTCCGCAGCTTTCACGGCGGCATCACAGAACTCAGGCGATCACACGAAGAATCTCTGGCAAAACTGAAAGAAGAGATCGAAACAGCAGATGCTGTTGTGATCGGTGCCGGAGCCGGACTTTCTACATCCGCGGGATTCATTTATTCAGGAGAACGTTTTGATCACTGGTTTTTTGATTTCAAAAAGACTTACGGCATACAGGATATGTATTCCGGAGGTTTCTATCCGTATCCTTCAAAAGGGATTTTTTGGGCTTTCTGGGCAAGAAACATCTATGTCAACAGGTATCTGGATCCGCCGAAGCCTGTATACGAAGACCTGTTCAGTCTTGTAAAGGATAAAAACTATTTTGTAATCACCACAAATGTGGATCACTGTTTTCAGAAAGCAGGATTTGATAAGAGCCGTCTGTTCTATACGCAGGGAGACTATGGTCTGTTTCAAAGCACTGACCGGAATCAACACTGCACATATGACAATGAGGAATGGGTCATGAAGGCAATGGAAGCACAGGGCTTTGTCAGAAATGAAAAGGGTCAGTTTGAAGTGCCTGAAAACGGAGCAGTCTGCATGGAAGTGCCGTATGAGCTCTTTCCGAAATGTCCGGATGACGGTTCGGATATGACGATGAATCTGCGCTCTGATGAAACATTTGCTGAAGATGAAGGCTGGCACAAAGCATCTGCCGCATATTATGAATTCCTGAAGAAGCATGAACACAAGCATGTGCTTTTTCTGGAGCTCGGTGTCGGAATGAACACCCCGGTGATCATCAAGTATCCGTTCTGGCAGATGACAAACGATAATCCGAAGGCAGTCTATGCATGCCTGAACTACAATGAAGCATACTGTCCTGTACAGATCGCGAAGCAGTCCATCTGTATCAGCGGGGATTGCGGAGAAGCCATCAGGGCTCTGCTGTAAAGAGAAATGATATCGCTGCAGATGTCAGAGAGGAGGCTGCTATGTCTTATCAGAAAACAAGCAAGTATATCAGTCTGATACTCAGGCATCATCCGGAAGTGATCGGGATCACACTGGATGATCATGGCTGGGCTGATACAGCAGCATTGATCGAGGGCGTCAGCAGAACGCATATTCTGACAAAGGAGATCCTGGAAGAGATCGTACGCACTGACGAAAAACAGCGTTATTCATTCAATGAAGACCATTCAAAGATCAGAGCGAACCAGGGACATTCGATTCCCGTTGACGTGGAGCTGCGTGAAGCAGAACCGCCTGAGATCCTGTACCATGGAACAGGAGAAAAATATACTGCTTCCATTGAACAGCAGGGACTGCTGCCAAAAACAAGACTGTATGTTCATCTCTCAAAGGATCAGGAAACAGCAGTCAATGTCGGGCGAAGACACGGCAGACCTGCTGTGTATGCGGTAGATGCCGGAAGTATGCACCGGGACGGACATCTGTTTTATCTGTCCGCAAACAGGGTATGGCTTGTAAAAAAAGTTCCTGTACAGTATCTGTACAGGATCAGGTAGCTATCTGTATTTTTTGTTCATTGTGAATCCGCGGCCGGAGACTTCACTGACTTTCGATACGACCATAAAAGCATAAGGGTCGATCTCATGGATCAGCTGTTCCAGCTGAGGAAGCTCGCGGTTCGAAATAACGGAGACTACGATATCCGTATCGGTCTCACTGTAGCCTCCGCGTGCCTGGATGAGCGTTACGCCGCGGTCCATCTGCTGCAGGATCGCTTTGCGGATCGCATCATGCTGTTCACTGACGACACGCACTTCTGTTTTTGATGTTCCCATGACAAGCAGATGATCCAGTGTCAGGGAATAGATAAGGACATTGATAATGCCGTACAAGACTGACTCTGCCGGCAGGAACAATGCCTGCACCAGCAGTATCAGACAGTCAAATACATAGAGAGAAACGGAGACAGGGATGTTGTAAAGCTTCTGCAGCACGAGCGGGGGAATGTCCATTCCGCCGGTAGAAGCACCCTGACGGATCACGATCGCCAGGGAAGCACCGATGCCAAGTCCTGTATAAACAGTGCACAGCAGCGGGTTCCGTGTCAGCACGACGCCTTCAAACAGTTTCTGAAAGAATGACAGGGCAAGCGGATAGGTCAGCGAACTGAGAACGGTCGTCAGGGCGAATGTCCTGCCAAGGATCAGCCAGCCCGCAGCCAGCATCACCAGATTGAATATCAGCACGAAACCGGACATGGATATCGGAATCAGATGACGGACAGCCAGGGCAATGCCGGTTGTTCCGCCTGTGGCAAGATCTGCCGGAAGCAGAAACAGCACGACTGTCAGCGCATAAAGGGCAGTTCCCAGTATAACCAGAAGCAGATAACGATAGATGTCTTTCTGCATAATGACCTCCCATAAAAAACGTGTACGGTTTTTCCCTGTACACGTGGATCGAAGCTTTCGCTTAATACAACAGAAATTATAATCAAAATTATGGAAACGTGCGTATATTTCTGTTGATTTGTTATCTGTTTATGCGCTTGATTCGATAAAAAACGAAATGATGCGGGAAGATTGTGATATCAAAGAGGCTGCATCGCTTATATAATTGCTGTGTTGAAGAGGGGGTTTATAAATGAGTCAGCAGAAAAAAAGCGGGGGAGTTGATCTCCTGCATGGTCCGATCTTAAAAGCATTGATTTTGTTCATGATTCCTGTCATGATCTCAAATATCTTCCAGCAGCTCTACAATGCTGTAGATACAGCCATTGTCGGAAACTATCTCGGTGAAAATTCACTGGCAGCGATCGGTGCCTGTGCTTCGATCTTTGATATGATGGTAGGCTTCTGCAACAGCCTGGGCCAGGGATTCTCGATCGTGTGCGGAAGAAGCTTCGGATCGGGTGATGCGGAACGCATGAAGAAATCAGTTGCCGGAGCGATCAAGATCGGTCTTGCGACATGCGTCGTACTGACACTGCTGTCGATCGTCGGACTCAAGCCGCTGCTTGAGCTGATCAATACGCCGGCAGAGATCATCAATGAATCACTCGCATATATCAGAGTGATCGGCCTCGGACTTGTTGTCATGTTCACGTACAACATGTGCTCGGCAATGCTGAGAGCGATCGGCAACAGCATCATGCCGCTGGTATTCCTGATCATTTCCTCACTGCTGAACATCGTTCTGGACATCATGTTCATTACGGTATTCCATTGGGGTGTTGTCGGGGCAGCCGTAGCGACAGTCATTGCCCAGGGTGTTTCCGTGGTACTGTGCCTGATCTATATCTACAACTACACGAAGGTCCTCGTGCCTCAGCCTCAGCACTTCAGACATGAGAGCGCGTTGATGAAGGATCTTGCCGGTCAGGGATATTCCATGGCTGTGATGGGTTCGATCGTATCTGTCGGTTCGATCATCCTGCAGTCAGGCATCAACAGCCTCGGCACGGAGATCATTGCCGGTCATGTAGCTGCGAGAAAGATCTATATGCTTTGCAACCTGCCGTTCATGTCCATGGGTATTGCCATTTCCGCATTCATTGCGCAGAACAGAGGCGCGAACCAGGGCCAGCGTATCCTCAAGGCAATGCGTTCTGCATATATGTATGACTTCATCATGGCAGCCGTGATCACAGCCATTCTCTGGATAAGCGCACCAACGCTTGTCAGGCTGATCACCGGTTCCGTGAATCCTGTTATCATCGGAAACGGTACGAAATACCTCCGTATCGTCGGCCCGTTCTACGCCGTGCTCGGTGTCCTCATGCAGACGAGATTTGCCCTGCAGGGTGTCGGTTCCAAGATCATGCCGCTGTTCTCCAGCATCATTGAGTTCATCGGAAAGATCCTGTTCGTCGTACTGCTGATCCCGCGATTCCAGTATGATGCTGTTGTATGGTGTGAACCGATCATCTGGTGCTTCATGACTGTATATCTGCTGTATGCATTCTTCACGAATCCGTACATCAAGAGCATTGAACGCTGAGAATATCATGAAAGAACGTACATGTCCGGCATGTACGTTTTTTACGCAAAAGCACATCAGACCTTGTCTGAATCAGAAAAGTCCGATATTGTGAGTAAAAGAAAAAACGTTATCATCTGCGTATGCATATTGATGAGATCGTATCTGTTAAGGTGATGAATATGGATCTTGAAAATCTGGAACACTGGCATTTTGAAATGACGGAGAAAGCCTGCAATGAACTGCTGGATCTCGTACTGCAGGGGAAAAAGAAAGCAACATCCAGCAGTGCCGCGGCATTTCAGATCAAAGGTGAGGAGATCCCGCAGGAAGGCAGTCTGAGCGTCATCACCGACTGGGAAGGAAACCCGCGGGCCGTGGTCAGAACTGTCAGAGTCCGCAGGATACCATACAAAGATATCGGTTTTGATATCGCAGTGCTGGAAGGTGAAGATGACACGATCGGATCATGGAGAAAGAACCATGAAGCATTCTTCCGGGCTGAAGGAAAAGAACTGGGATACACTTTTACGGAAGATATGGATGTCATCTTTGAAGAATTTGAAGTGGTCGAAGTGATCGAAAGATAAAGGGATATGCAGAAGATCATTTTCCTGATCTTCAGACTGCAGTTACGGGACCGGTCATCGTGATGCTGGAATGCACGGAGTCAAAGTATGATAAAAAACGATCGTTTTATGGAACTTGTGAAAAAAGAAAATGGCTTTGAATTCTGCCAGGCCTTTCGTGATGAACTTGACCGGGTCATAGACGGCAGGGAAAACACCTGCTGGTTTACGGTCCTGCAGGATCAGTCTGTCAGGGAAATATATATCGGAACGCTGAAGGACGGTGTATGGACGGACCGCAGGGTCAAAGGAAAAGGAAAGAAGAGAACTGTAAAGGAAATGCCTGCAGGAAGCACGATCAGACGTATTGAAGAACGCACTTACTTTATGCAGGATGAAGCGTGGGTAAGGGACAGAAAGCCCAGGCTGATCACAGATGCCCATCCCAATTATCATTATGTCTATGGAATCGGCGATAAAGCTCTGGATATCTCTGAAGCCTATGGTGTCAGTATCGGATATTCGGATATCAAAGATCCATCGGCAGGTTTTCATCTGAGGTATCTTTATACAGGCAAAGAGGTTGAGAGTCCGGAATGAACAGTATGAAACGATATCAGATACTTGACGGAACCATGCTGAAAATGATCGCTATGATCAGCATGGTATTTGATCATGCCGGCGACATATTCCTGCCCGGCGTGATGTGGCCGAGAATGATCGGCAGGCTTGCTATGCCCATATTTTCCTTCTGCATTGCGGAAGGGTATATTCATACACATGACAAAAAGAACTATCTGCTGCGCATCGGCATGTTCGCCCTGATCAGTGAGATCCCGTTTGATCTGGCTTTTGAAGGCAGGATCGGTCTTACACACCAGAATATCATGCTGACGTACTTCCTGTCGGTCATCGGGCTGATGCTGTATGACCGGATACGCTGCGGCAATGATCAGGCTGCAGTGCATATTTCCGCAGGCAAAACAGTATTGGGCGTCCTGGCAGTTCTGGGAATCGCTGTTCTTTCCCTGCTGCTGCGTGCGGACTATACGGTTTTTGCGGTCATTTCGGTATTCCTGTTTTATGTGCTTCGCTGGAAACATCCGCTGCTCCGCATCGGTATTGGTGTCGCCTTTCTTTCCCTGACGAGAACGATTGGTTATTACTGTACGACAGGACTCAGTTTTATCCCGCTCGCCATGTACAACGGCAAAAGAGGAAAAGGACTGAAAATGCTGTTTTATACGTTTTATCCGGGACATCTTCTGCTGCTGGCAGCGATCAGGTACATTCTTCATATCTGACCGTTTCAGCGTTTTGATGGATCGCCAAAATACAGTCAGCTGAAGAGGGGGCCGGCGGTCAATGCTTTGAACCGTACCAGGACATATGATGGAAATATCCATATCCGAGTATAAAAAAGCAATTTAAAAAGTGATCTGAATGGTTAACAATATAGCAGGAGCCATTCACGGTTCCGGGGAGATTTACAATGTCCAGACAATATAGTCAGATCCGTCAGCTGACTCTGGCGGCATTCTTTATAGCAATACAGGTGATCATGACAGTCATGCAGATCGGGTATATTCCGATCGGACCGATCAATGTCACGACGATGCATATTCCGGTGATCCTCTGCGGGCTGTTCCTTGGTCCTGCGTATGGTGCATTGGCCGGATTTGTATTCGGTCTGACTTCCATGCTGAGAGCGACCTTTGTACCGGGTATTACATCATTCATCTTCTCGCCGTTTATAACGGTAGGAGGCATTTCCGGTAATTTCTGGTCGCTTGTCATCGCATTCGTTCCAAGGATCCTGCTTGGCTACATGTCCGCTAAACTGTTCCGCATACTCCGCAAAAGAGGCGTTCAGGATCTTGTATCATGCGGCATCACAGCAGCCGTAAGCACAATGACACATACGCTTCTGGTTATGGGAATGATCGGTCTGTTCTTCGGACCTTCCTATGCAAAAGCACTGGGTGTTGATATCAGCGCACTGACAGGCATCATTATCGGAGTCATCACCAGCAACGGCATCCTGGAAACGATCGCTGCAGCGATCATTGTGCCGGCACTTGATAAGGCACTGTATCCGACCATCAGAAGAATGAGACTTGGAGAATAACCGGACATGGATCGCGAGGTCCATGTTTTTCTTTGCGCAGGATCCTGAGCAATGAAAAAACCGGCTCAGATCCAGCAATGAGAATGCTGTATCGGATCTGAACCGGCTTTTACCTGCAATTAATGGTTGCGGATGATCATCGTTCTGTAGAAGTCAACTGCACCCGGAAGGGAATATGTATCCAGATATTCATTCAGACCGTGCATGCCTTTCATCTGGGCAGGACCGTATACAACAGGTGAGAATCTGATGCACGCATCACAGATCTCCTGATAGAATCTTGCATCCGTTCCTCCGGTCATGACATACGGACAGACAGGCAGATCAGGGAATACTTCATTTACGACCTGTTCTACCTGTGCATATGCACTGCTGTGAATGTCTACGGGTTCGCAATAGTCATAGCATCCGATCTCTTCAACTTCCAGATCATACTTTGATGCGATCCGTCTGATGGCGTCATTGCTTTCCTTCATGCCCTGATGCGGGATATAGCGCAGGTTCAGGTTCAGCGTTGCTTTTTGAGGCAGTACATTACGGCCACCCGAGCCGCTCTGCATCGTATAGGCAACAGTCGTCTTCAGCAGCGCTCCGGCCTGCGGTGAGATCATCGGCAGTATTTTTACCAGCAATGGTTTAAACAGTCTTAAGTTTCCGAACAGCAGACGATAGACAAACGGACCGTAGGGTGCCAGCGTGGAGAACATCGCTTCGGTCTCTTTCTCAAAGGATGCTTTCATCGGGCTGTGCTTTTCAATATCATTCACAAAGGCTGCCAGACGGGCGATCGGTGAATTCTTCGGAGGATAGGAAGAATGTCCGCCGTTGGATCTTGCCGAGATCAGGAGGTTTCCCTGACCTTTTTCAAGAACACCGATCATCGCATAATAGCCTTTGACGCCGCTGATCGGTTCCTGTACGATCGCTCCGCCTTCATCGCAGACGATATAAGGCTTGACGCCTCTGCGTTTCAATTCACTGACGATCTTCGGACAGCCGTTTCCGCCGACTTCCTCTGTGCAGGATGAGGTCAGATAAACATCCTGATCAGGAACATATCCTTCTTTCAGAAGTTCTTCGACAGCCTGCAGGAAAGACATGACTGAGCATTTGGTATCCGCGCTGCCGCGTCCCCAGACCTTGCGGTCTTCTATGTCTCCGGAGAACGGTTCATGGAGCCATTCTCCTTCAGCCGCAACAACATCCTGGTGTCCCATCAGGACCAGCGGTTTGTCAGAGCTTTTTCCTTTCCAGTAAAAGATCAGGTTTCCGTCGATCTCTGTTTTCTCCAGATGTTCATGGACAAGAGGGAACAGCTTTTCAAGTATTTTATGAAAGCCCAGAAACTTTTCCCTCTGGTCTTCATCCGGCACCGAAACAGTTTCGTACCGGACCATTTCCGAGAGTTTTTCAGCATACAGCTGTTCTCTGTGCAGGTCTTCTTTCGGCTGCCACAAAGACTGTCTGGCTGGCTTCAAACATGTTTTGATCACTGCGGCCAGGAGTACAGCAATGATGAGCAGCAGTATCAGTACGATGATCTTCATATGTTCTGGTCCTTTCTCTGTTTGCGGAATTTCAGAAATGACAGTCCGATCGCCAAGGCGCCGCTCGGTATGATCATAAAGCTTGCGGAGGAGATCAGGGACGGTACAAAGATGAACAGCAATGTCATGAATGTCAGCGTCGCTGCAGCGACCGGAAGATTGCTGCGGTAATATTTATATGCCATCGCTCCGAACAATGCCGGAACAACATTGGAAAATGCAGGCTGCAGTGTTTCCGACTGCAGGATCGGCTGCAGGGGGATCAGGCACATGACGCCGACAGCCAGCACAGCGATCGTGACCAAAGAAGACGCAGCGATCGACAGAGTCGATATGATCTCATTTTCCGGAGTGCCGCTCTTTGCTCCGACGATATCACGGGCTGTGACAGCACACGGTATCTTCATGTTGATCAGGTTTCCCGTAATAAAGGCAAGATATGATCCGCCGGCTCCCAGCATCGGTACATAGATCAGATATTCCACGATGCCGCTTGCCAGATAGACGATACCGATGCTTAAGAACGCTTTGATGAATGCCTTCATATCCGGCATTGCCCCAAGATACATGCCGATAACAAACGGGGCACCCAGCAGCATGACCAGCATGATCGTGCTGCTGATCCTGCCGATCATGTGCATGGATTCATTGTATTTCTCAAAATATAATTCTTTTTCCTGTTCGTTCATGATCACGCCTCCTAGTGGTTCGCCAGAAAGACTGCTGCCGTCATTGCGGCCAGCATACTGCCGGCAAGCGAGAAGCTGTCGATCCATACAGCATGTTTTTTCTCTGAGATCCAGATGAAGCATGCCATTGCGGCTGCACCGACTGCTGCGACTTCAAGCGGCAAAGGACTGCCTGAGAAGCCCAGCACGCCGTTACCGGACACAAGCGTTCCGATATAGCTGCCGATATAGGCTGATACAAGACCGATGAACATCGCTGTCATGGCAATGTCGCCGAACCCGCTGAAGACAGATGTCTTTTTCTGCTTTGTTTCTGTACCGCCGGCTTTCAGCTTTGCACTGTACGATTTCAGGCTGACAATGGACAGCAGCATGCCCCACATGATGCATGCGCTCATGAGCAGGGCAATGGTTGAGAAAGCGGAGGGTGTCATCTCGGAAGCGGACAGGGCATGCAGTCCGGCTGCTTCGGCAGCTGCTTCCGCGACCTGTGTTTCATAATGCAGGGCACCGATGACAGACAGACGCAGCCATGGCCATGGCGTGCCGAGGCTTCCAGACAGGGCGATCACGCCCAGCAGGATGCCGATGCTTGGCAGGATGGCAAATGTCACGCTGGCAGTGATGGTCAGTTTCAGCTTGACCGGATCCATACCGATCTTAAGACCTGCCCGGTATGCTCTGACGCCGAACAGAACACAGATCAGTGCCGCAGACAGCACGATCGTTCCGCAGATCAGATACATCACAGGGCTGTTCAGTTTCTGAAGAATTTCCATATGAAGATCCTCCTTTGGCTTCATTATACGCTCCAGGAAAGATGGAACATGATCCTCATCGCAGGATGAGGAAACATTGTTCTTTCCGTCTGTGTAAACAAATGATTTATTTTCACAGTACCCGGGAATGATTGGAAAATGCTTTGAAATGATGCACAATGATACATAGCTATGACAGATCGTGCAGGGGGGCGGTATATGGAACAGCTTGATCGGTTTACAGATGAATTGCATGAATGGTCCCTGAACGGAAAAGAACCGCTGAGCGCATCGCGAGATCTTCGTTATTTCCTGGATCTGCAGGAGAAGAAGCTGAAACGGTCCGGTATGATCAGGGAGGAATCTTATACACATGTCAATGATGAGATCAGCGGCTGTGCATACCGCAATGAGAACGGTTATTCCTCACGTATCCTGTACCGTGAGGCAGTACAGAACATCGCTTATCAAAGAAACGGAAAGCTGATCCGGCAGATCAGAAGGCCGGTCATCCTGTACGTTTCCTTTACGGATAAAGAAGGTCATGAAGACAGAACGTATCAATGTCCTAACTGCGGCCATACGCTGACTGCGCTGCAGGCAAGGGACGGCTGTCCGTACTGCGGCACATATTTTGAAACAGATGATGTTTATCCATGCGTATCATCGTATTATACGGTTCCTTCCATCGTTGAACGGTCAGGTCTGATGGACTCGCTGAAGAAGGAAATGATCATTGCCGGAGGCGTGACGGGAACTGTACTGTTTATGATCTGTCTTTATGCATGGTCGGATGTCATTCTGATATGGCGGATACTGGGTGCGTTCCTGCTGAGCGCGCTCTACGGGGGCGTCGCGGCATTTGTCTGGTATATGTTCCGGAGTCTGATCCTGTTGGGAAAGGTGCTGCATGAAGCAGGCAGGGCTATGCCGATGATGAAGGCAATGCGCAGCCGGAAAAAGATGATGGAGTTTATGGAACCATATGATCCTGAATTTTCGTATGAAGCATTTGAAGGAAGAGTGCTGTCACTGCTGCGTACGATCGTATTCTCCGATGACAGGGATTCACTGACCGTCTGGGAAGGCAGCAGAGACCTGTCTTCCTTTGACGATATCGCTGATATGCAGTACCGGGGTGCACTCTATATCAGAAAATGCGAAGTGACAGGCAGTCAGTTCAGAGTGGAAGGTACAGCTTTTCTCACAGATACCTATATTCGCAGAACTGTACGGGAAAAAGATGAAAAGATACGGTTCGTGCTGATCAAGGAATCGGGAAGAAGTGCGGAACCGGGCTTCTCCATTCATCGGGTTTCCTGTGAGACATGCGGGGGAAGCTTCGATGCGATGCATCAGAGCATCTGCCCGTATTGCGGCAATCCGTATGACCTGAAGAAAAAGGACTGGATCATCTCCGATATGTGCAAAGCATAAACAGGCAGAACAAATGGTGTATGGATGATCCATGAAGTATAATGAGATCAGATAAACGGAGATTGTGATTATGACGAATATTGTAGGGATGAATGATCTGAACAAACAGTATGCAGAACTGAAAGAAGAAGCCAGGGGTCTTGTAAAAGATACGGAAAAGGTATCGGAGATCGTTGAACGGGTCAACGCGATCCTGGATCAGAATGAGGTCCTGCGTGAGGCTTCCGAGGATATCAGCGGTCTTGTTTCTTTTGTGACAGACAGCCTCAGCGGTGATTATACATGGGCTTCTGAGGAATCATTGGTCTCAGTGATCGGAGCCTTTCTGTATCTGATCAAGAGCGATGATGCAATCAATGACAACCGTCCCGTGATCGGTTATATTGATGATCTCAGGATATTCTCAGCCGCAAGGGATTCCATTAAAAAGGACCTTGACGCATATACCGGATGGAATGCGGAAAGATAATCTGCTCTTATCCATCTTGAAACAGGGGGCATGATACTCCCTGTTTTTCATTGATAAAAAAACCGGATGACCTGTTCGGTCAATCCGGTCTGCTAATAACGAAGCCAGTTGATGATCCAGAGAATGACAGCTGCAGCTCCGGCAATGCAGAGGGCTTTTCCCAGAGGTCCGGAATTCCGGAATGTGGAAATATATTTGCTGAACAGCGATCGCACCGATTATGATACTTGTCAGCATGTACACTTCTCCCGTTTTTATAAAACTGACTATATCAAGAATCAATACAATCGTCTATCTGCATTGCAAAAAGAAAAACGTAAATGATGCACTCTGTATGAAAGACGATAAAAACTGTTCACTGGACGAAAGATCCTGAAGCTGAACAAGAAGCTGGACGTCATGAATATTTACGGGTGTTTCATCATTTCGGCAATGCAGGGAATGAGATTCATATTAAAATATAAGAAGAGGATTCAGAACACATCATGATCCACATGCCTGTTATGAAGCTTTGGTATTGCCTGATCATGATGCATGCAAAATGACAAGGATCATTCAGTTCACGGGACTTATGTGCCCTTTGAAAAAAATGGATAAATAACTGCATTGATGAAGGAGGAATGTCAAATGAGTGCTTTAAGTGATCAGATCAGAAAGATGTTCGGTGAAGGAGACGCAAAACGCGATGCGGGACTGAAGACACCAGATGATATCATCCGTTATGACGATATCCGCTACGGAACGGATGACGCGAAGCTGCAGCTTCTTGATGTATACCGTCCAAAGGGAAAAGAAGGAAAGCTGCCTGTCATCCTGAGCGTGCACGGCGGGGGATGGGTATACGGTGATAAGGACGTCTACCAGTTCTACTGCATGTCACTGGCGCAAAGAGGATTTGCGGTCGTCAATTATTCCTACCGTCTGGCGCCGGAATATAAGTTCCCGGCATCCCTGGAGGATACATGCACGGTCGGTGCATGGATGCTCGCCAATGCGGAAACGTACGGGTTCGATATGGAACATGTATACGGCGTAGGTGATTCAGCAGGCGGACATATGCTGACGATATTTGCGGCAGCTCTGACCAATCCCGACTATGCGGCTGAGCTTGGCATCAAGCTGCCGACAGGATTCCGTTTCAATGCAGTCGCATTGAACTGCGGTGCGTATAAGATCGAACTGTCTGCCCAGGATATGACAACCGGCCTGATGGGTGATTTCCTGCCGGGAAAGGATCTTGACGCGGAATTGAAGCTGATCAACCCCGTGGAATGGATCACGGAAGACTTCCCGCCGGCATTTGTCATGACCAGCACAAATGACTTCCTGAAGGGACAGCCGGCTGTTCTTGTGCCGGTATTGATGGATAATGATATCCCGTTTATGTACAGATATTATTCCGACAAAGAGAACCCGCTCGGACATGTATTCCACTGCAATATCCGTCTGAGTGCCGCGAAGCTGTGCAATGACGAAGAATGTGATTTCTTCAGGAAATACTGATTTCCGGGTGACCAACATGCTGAAATTCGGAACGGGCGGCTGGCGTGCCGTGATCGGTGATGAATTTACAAAACAGAATCTGCAGATCCTTGCGAAAGCCATGTCAGACAAAATGCATGCAGAAGGCGTGGCAGATGAAGGCATCGTGATCGGTCATGACAGACGCTTCCTGGCAAACGAATCTGTCAGATGGCTGGCAGAAGTCTTTGCTTCAGAAGGTATCAGAACATTGATCGTCACAAAGGCATGTCCGACGCCTGTGGTCATGTATTATGTACAGGTCCATGATATGCATTACGGACTGATGGTGACCGCAAGCCACAATCCTGCAGAATACAACGGCGTCAAGGTATTTACCTACGGAGGCAGGGACGCGGATCTGGAACAGACTGCAGACATTGAACGTTATATTTCTAAGGTAAAACTTCCTGTCTGTTCCACAGAATACGATATAGGCATAGCCGATGGACTGATCAGGGAGATCTCACCCGTCAACGACTATATTGATTCGATCATCAGTGATATTGACCTCCGGAAGATCAGGGATGCGCATCTGAACATCGTGCTGGATCCGATGTACGGCGTATCCGAGACCTGCATCAAGACGATCCTGATCACCGCAAGGTGCGGCGTTGAGACCATACACGGCTATCATGATCCGCTGTTCGGCGGACATATGCCTGCACCGGATTCCGACAGTATGCATGATCTGCGTGCTTACGTGATCTCTCATCATTGTGATCTGGGCATCGCGACGGATGGTGATGCGGACAGGATCGGCATCATCGATGATACCGGCAGATTCCTGTCACCCAATGACGTGATCATGCTGCTGGACTATTATCTGGTAAAGCACAGGGGCATGAAGGGACCGGTCGTACGGAATCTTTGTACCTCCCATATGATCGACCGCATGGCGAAATATCTTGGACAGGAAGTTTATGAAGTGCCTGTAGGCTTCAAATGGATCTCAGCTAAGATGGATGAAACAAATGCCGTGATCGGCGGAGAATCATCAGGCGGTCTGTCCGTCAGCGGCAGGATCAAGGGCAAGGACGGCGTCTATGCTGCTGCGCTTCTGGTGGAAATGCTTGCCTTTGAAGGAAAGAAGATGTCGGTGATCTATGATGAATTATGTTCGATCATCGGCAGATCATATATGGCACAGCATAATTACCGTTTCAAGGCAGAGCACAAGGATCTGTTCCTGAAGCGCATCATGGAAGACAGACAGATCCCCGTATTCCCGTATGAGATCGATCACGTTTCCTATATGGACGGCTGCAAGGTCTATTTTAAAAACGGAGGATGGGTCAGTATCCGTTTCTCCGGAACAGAACCGCTCTTGAGAGTGTTTGCTGAAATGGATACACAGGAACAGGCAGAAGAGATCTGTGAGATATGCCGGCAGTTCCTTGGCATTGCATGATAAATAAAGCGAGGGAAAGAAATGCTGAAAAAGAGTTTGTTATGTACCTTGAGTCTTTTGATGATGGTCTGCGCATGCGGATGTTCCGCCGGTACAGATGCTGCAGCGGAAAAGCCTGCTGAAGAAACGCAGACAGCTGAGGCAGCAGCTGAACCTGTATTTGTAAATGAGGCTCCGGAACCTGTAGCGTCCGTCTTCGATCCGTCTGATACCTTTACATCTCAGAATCAGATCAGCGGAATGCTGAGGCCGTTTGTGATCAGGCTCATGCAGAAAGCATTCAGCCGGGAGGGGAACCATATTTTCTCACCGTTTTCTCTGATCTATGCCCTCAGCATGGCTGAGAATGGTACGGCAGGCGTTACCAGAGCAGAGATCGAATCGGTACTGGGCGTCAGTACGGACGATCTCAACCATCTTATGGAATGGTATCTGCCGGACATGGACTTTCAGTACGGGACCGAGTTTTATACAGGCAATTCGATCTGGTTCAATACCGATAACGGCATGACACTGAAAGCATCATATCTGGATCATCTCCGGGAGTTTTATGATGCATCAGTGTTTGAACGCAGCTTTGCGGACAAGGATGCACTCGCACAGGAAGTGAATGACTGGACAAAGGAAAAGACCGAAGGATCCATTCCTGAGATCCTGCAGGCAGAAGATCTGGACAGGACCGATCCGATCCTGCTGCTCAATGCGCTGGCAGCCGGTGCGAAATGGATGGATCAGTTCAGGCCTGAACTGACATCCCCGCAGAAGTTCCATAATGCGGACGGCAGCGAAAGCACCGTCGCAATGATGCACAAGTCTATAGAAGGCTGGTGGCATGATGACCTGAGTGAAGGCGTTGTCCTCTTTCTGGACAACGGACTGGAGTTTACCGCGATCCTGCCGAATGAAGGCGTCACAGTTGATGAATATCTTGCACAGGCAGATCCGGAAATGATCATGAATTATGACAAAGGATTTATCAGTGCGGATAATGTGGACGAACAGACATGGACAGCGGATATGCATATCACCAATCTTGGACTTCCGAAATACAGCTTTCATGCAGAATATGAACTGGACGAAATCCTGAAAGATCTTGGCATCCAGAGAATGTTTGCGGAAGGGTATGCAGATTTCTCGGAAATGGCAGAAGGAGATCCGGCAATGGTTTCGGAGATCTATGTCAGGAAGATCAGACAGAAAGCAGAGATCGAGGTCAATGAGGAAGAAGTCAGGGCATCTGCGGCAACTGTTGTCATGGCAGGTCTTGGTGCAGGCGGATACACCGTCAGAAACTATATCTATCATGATGTCGTATTTGACAGACCGTTTATCTTCTTTATCAGCAAAGCCAGGTTCCCTTTGTTTGCCGGTGTCGCTTCTATCATGGAGGATACCGGAGAGACCATCACGGATCACGGAGTTATGCGCATCGAGGTGATCGCGGATGCCGGCATCAATGTCCGCAGCGGACCTGATGTTTCCAATGAGAAGTATTACACTGCCGGCAAAGGCCAACAGTTCTATGCATATGAAACACGTGAAAACGGCGGATATACATGGTACAGGGTAGGCGACAATATGTGGATCGCCGATCAGAATGGTGAATGGGTCAAAGAGATCAGATAACAGAGACGGATCCTGTCTTTGACAGCTGAAGATATGAAAACGTGCGGAAAACCTTATCAATAAAGGCTTCTCCGCATTTTTTGTTCTGCGGTGATATTGCATAAATGTTTTCGAATCTCCATTATCTGCTTGGTTACAGAGAAGTTTTTTTATGCACAGGCATGTTTCTGCTGGAAACATGAAGAATTTCAGTATAATAGATTCAATTAAGCTGCTTGGGAGATATGTATATGATGAAAAAAATGTTAATTGCCTCAATATCTGTATTGATGTGCCTGAACAGTGCGTGGATGCAGCATCCCGTAATGGCGGAAGAAGCCGAGGCTGAAGCAGTACAGGAAACTGCTGCTGCTGAAGCGGAAACAGAGATTACGGAAGTGATTTCCGAAGAAGAGATCACGGAAGAAACTGCCGGGGAAGAGGTAATCTCAGAAGAACTTCCTGAACAGGAAGAGACCGCAGAGAATGACGAAGCCGAAGATCTTTCGGAACTTCAGGAGGAAGCAGGACCGGAAGAACAGACTGCAGAACCAGAGGCTCAGAGTGAAGAAACAGCAGAAACCGAAGAGCCGGCAGAAGATGAAACAGTGCTGCAGGAAGAAGCTGAAGAGAGTGAAGTGTTTGCGGCGACAAAGATCACTGTCTCTGTTGCGGAGATCAGAAACGGATACCGCAAATCCCGTGTATTTTTCAAAGTCAATAATCCTGATAACGAAAGACTGAATCATATCCGTCTGACAAGCACGGAAAATGAAACCATATATTTCACCAGCAGTAAAAACTATGATGAAAGCGTGGATGCTGACTACTACATTGATGCTGATACGTTTGGCGGTACGACTGTTTACAACGT
>CAMOPG010000037.1:0-17410 GCA_946622165.1 uncultured Erysipelotrichaceae bacterium | reverse complement strand
TCGACTGCTTCTTCGGGATGGCCGGTGTATCCGGAATCAAAACGGATTTCAACACAACAGTGACCATTGACCTGCTCGCCAATACATATATTACGGAAGAATACCTGGCGAAGAGAATGAGCAGCGGGGGATCGATCGCTTATATCACTTCCACAGGCGGAATCCTCTGGGCTGAGGAAGGAAACAAGAAGTACTATCTGCCCCTGATCGAAGCAGAGGGCTGGGAAAACAAAAAGGCAGTTCTTGAGGCAATGAACCTCAACGCACTGCCCGGTACACTGGGTTATCTGTTTGCCAAATGCGCAATGAATTACTATGTTGCATACCAGCAGAGCAGAATGGCTGAGCAGGGAGTCAGGGTCAACGGACTGCTGCCCGGCTCTACCAATACAGGTATGAAAGACGAATTCCAGCTGGCTGCCGGCGGAGAAGACAAACTGCTTGCTTCAGCCGGACATGCGCACAGACTCGCGGTACCTGAAGAAATGGGTGAGCCTGTTGTCTTCCTCAACAGCAATATGGCAAGGTTCATCTCCGGTGAACTTCTGGCTGTCGACTATGGCGCAGTGATCGAAGAACAGGCTGGTCTTGCCAAGGGTGCGACTGTCACATTCGACACGATCATGCAGATGCTGAAAGCAAGACAGGGCTGATCATCTGAAAGCACAATCAAACGATAAAAATGACCCGGGCGGAATCATTGCATTTCAGCCTGGATCTTTTTTTCTGTTATGGTTTCTTTTTCCGGATCAGTCAAATTTCTCAATGGCTGTCTGATAGACTTTCGTCATTAACGGAATGTATGTTGCCGCAAACACAACAGCGCAGCCGGCAAGGACAGGCTTACGGTATTTCACCGGGACGGACATGCCGATGGCAACGCCCATCGAGCAGAGGCAGAATTTTGTGAGGGCGAAATCTTTCCAGGTACTCTTTTCCGCATAGCGGTTCCCCAGATCGAGCAGCTCGTCAATTACTTTCATATGTTCTTTTCCTTTCAATGATCATGCGGTTCAACTGTTGATTTCTGATTACATGATACCGGTAAAACTGACCGGCTCAGCATCAGTCTGTGACGGATGCCATGATGACAACGAATCTGTTCATGTATTTATCGTAAACACTCCAGCATGCTGTTCCCCACCATTCATGGCCGGCTTCGAAATAATTCGACCAGTCTGTCGTCCATTCATATATTTCCAGGTCATCGGTTCCCTCCGGGAACAATACTGAATTGACATAACGGAATTCATCCGGCCCGTATCCTGAGGTGTGCGGGGTCTCCCAGAATGCGTACCAATATGGTATCTGCTCGCCTTTAAGAGGGTCGGGCCAGGGACAATCATAGAACCTCTGGCCGATCCGGTCTGTCCTGAGGATCACCGGTACATGGAACAAAGTATCCGGATCGATCCGATGGGCCTTTGCCTTTCCCATATCCAGATTCCACAGGAACGGTTCATCCTGAACTCTCCTGCCATACGCGACCTCGGATCTTAACTGCTCATCAATATAGCGTTCGATGTATTTGAGCATCGCAAACAGCACAGCATCCTTATGCGAACGGTATCCCTGATCAGGGATATCGTCCTCAATGAGACAATAGTCGATGATGCATCTGTCGTATTTTTCAATCAGTTCATAAAAAGGATCTTTTATCAGTTCACGCATATTACATACCTTGAATACCGGCAGGCCGGATGATTCCCTGTATTTTCATTATCCGATATTTTCCTGTCACATACCATAAAACATTATCGATAATCCTACATAGCAGGAACCTGATCATGAAAAAAACCGGTCAAACCGGTTTTCAGCTGTCAGTGCTGTCTTTGCATGCACTTTATCAGATCCAGTCTTTTAGCAGTTTTTTCAGCAGTATCAGCGCAAGCAGTGATGACACTGCATCAGCAGCCGGCTGGGCAGATATGACACCGGCATATCCGAACAGGGCGGATAAGATAAAGAGTACGACTGCGTAAATGTAACCCTGTCTTCCGGCACTTAATGCAAGCGCTCCGGATGCCTTTCCTGTGGACTGGAAGATACATGTCGTTACCATGGTTAAGCCGATGAACGGCATACCGAAGAGGATCGTCCTCAGCATGGATGAAGCCAGCTGTACAAAGGAAGCCTCCTGAATAAACAGTCTGACAAGCAGAGGTGCTGCCGCAAACAGTACACAAGAGATGACAAGACCCAGTCCGCATACCAGCATGTACGCAAACCGCATGACCTCACGGAAGCGGGGCTTATTGCCTGCACCATAGAGATAACCGTACAAGGGCTGTCCGCCGAAGGAGAAGGCGACCATGATCATGATCACGATCATCGTGATCTTGGAAACGATTCCCATTGCGGCGATCGTTTCGTTGCCATAGGGAAGCAGGAAGTTGTTCAGCAGGATGACACCGATGCTCTGCATGATGTTTGTGACAGAAGAAGGGATGCCGATACGCAGTACTTCTTTTGACTCATGGGCCTTGATCTGAAAGCCTCTCGGATCGATCGAAAGACACTTTGAATGCTTCGTGATGACATAGATGTAGTAGATATCCGCAAAGATATTGCCAATCACCGTAGCGATCGCTGCTCCGCCTGCACCCATGCCAAGAACACTGATGAAGATCGGGTCAAGAATGATATTCACTATGGAACCAAGCATGGAACCGATCATTGCCCCGGCTGCCAGGCCTTCCGTTCTCAACAGGTTTGTAGGTACAAGTGAAAAGATGATAACAGAAGCACCTGCCGCGATCCATGTATAGTATGCAGAAGCAAAACCGGCGGTGTTTGCGCTCGCACCGAGCAGTCTCAGGATCGGAGCCCTGGCAAGCAGCAGGACAAGCGAGATCACAAGACCCAGAACGATCGAACCGCACAGGCAGAAGACAGAGATCCTTCTTGCATCATAAGTCCTTCCCGAACCAAGCAGACGGGAAATATAAGAGCTGCCGCCAAGACCGAGAATGTCGCCGATGGCGATCAGGAATGTAAATACCGGCGCGCATAAGGAGACAGCAGCGACAATATCCGTATTGCCTGTCGCGGCAATAAAGTATATATCCGCCATGTTGTATACAAGCATGAGCACACTGCTCATCATGACTGGAAGTGCCAGTTTGATATATGCCTTCGGAACGGGCATCGTTTCGAAAATTTCATTGTTCATGAAGTTCACCTCACGGCTTATATTCTATATTTTTCCGGTTATAATAAATGGTGACATATGTCACTATAAATTATGAAAAAGATCGAAAACAATCAACGAAAAGAAGCTTATCTGGACCGGTATTTCATCCGGTCCCTTTTCCGGTTCCCGGACCGGATCGGATTTGAACTGTACGAGTTTTCAAAAGGTGAGATCATCAACAACCTGATGGACCCGATCGACTATCTTCTGTTTACCGTGGACGGCAAGATCCGGATCTGCAATGTCCGCAATGACGGCACGCCTGTACTGCTTGTGGAAGAGGAAGACTTCACGGTTCTGGGAGATATTGAGTTTGCCAGGAATGAAGTCTCCGCATATATCGTCGAAGCAGCTTCCAAAGTCACATGCCTGAGTGTGGATGTCAACAGGCATCACTCCGTCCTGGAAAATGACCCGGTATTCCTGTCATTCCTGCTGCGGTCAGTTGCGGAGAAACTGGCCCTGACCACTGTTTATATCCTGGAGCCGGAAGACCTCAGGGAACGTACGATCTATTACCTGCAGCATCAGACACTGAGCGGTGTGGCATCCGCGGCGTCCTATCTGCACTGTTCCAAAAGACAGCTCCTGCGGATCCTGAAGTGTCTTCAGGAAGAGGGAACAGTCATCAAAACAGGCAGGGGAACCTACCGGCTGAAACAGTAAGACAACTGGGAATTCCTGTTTTTTCATGCATGTATCATTGACGGATATATAGCCGCAACTGTATTGTAGAGTTATCAATAACCGGTGTGTAAAAACCTGAAAAACAAGAGGATAAGTATGAAATTATTTGAACGGATCCGGATCGGCACGATGCCTCTGAAAAACCGCATCGTGCTGGCACCGATGGGAACAACAACAGACCATACATATGGTTTCAACATGCGTGACGTCAATTACTACGGAGAAAGAGCGAAGGGCGGAGCAGGTCTGATCCTGACCGGTGCTGTTGTCTGTTCCGAGGAATTCGAGCCGGCTCCCTGCCAGAAACTGACCAGCATCAAAGATGTATACATGCTGCACCAGGTGGCGGAACGTGTCCATCATTACGGCGCAAAGTTCGGTATCCAGCTGTCTCCCGGCATCGGCAGAATGAACTGGATCGACCCCAATACACCGCCTTATTCCGCAAGCCCCTGCCCGAACTACTATAATCCGACACTGATCTGCCGGGAGCTGCCGACAGAAGGCGTGAAGCGGCTGGTCAAGGCAATGGGCACCGCCGCAAAGTTTGCCCAGGATGCCGGTGTCGATATCATTGAGATCCATGCCTATGGCGGGTACCTGATCGATCAGTTCAACTCCTCAAGATGGAACCACAGAACAGATGAGTACGGCGGAAGCCTGAAGAACCGGACACGCTTCATGATGGAGTGCATCGAAGAAGTCCGCAGGGTATGCGGTAAATTCTATCCGATCGCCGTCAAGATGACACTGGACAGTGTGGATGATCCGGAAAGACCGCTGGAAGAAGGTCTGTATATTGCCAAGACACTGGCAGAATCCGGAATGGTGGACCTGATCCATTTCGGAAGAGGCGCTTATTCCTGCCGCTGGCGCATGGTGTCCAGCGTATACCAGCAGCCCGGTTTCGATGTTGAAGCAGCTAGAACAATACGTACCGTGACCGGAAATGTTCCGATCATGGCACACGGCAAGCTGAATCATCCGGATGTTGCGGAAGAAGCGCTGCAGAGCGGTGCGCTTGACCTGATAGCGATCGGTCATGGACTGATCGCTGATCCGTACTGGCCAAATAAGGTAAAGAAAGGACAGCTCGATGAGATCAACCCGTGCATCGGCTGTGCGGAATGCCATTACAACTCCATGAAGGGCTGGCCAAGACCCTGCGCCGTCAACCCTGAAGCAATGCATGAAACAGAATATGAACTGACACCTGTGAAGGAAAAGAAAAGGATCCTTGTCATCGGAGCAGGTCCCGGCGGTATGAAGGCAGCTGCCACAGCGGCACAGAGAGGCTTTGATGTTACACTCTGGGAAAAGAAAAACAGGATGGGCGGTGCCATGGCAGCAGCCGGCGCTCCTGATTTCAAGAAAGATGTACAAGATCAGGTGGCATATCTGGAACGTCAGGTTTACAAGTACGGCGTACATGTGGAACTGAACAAGACAGCCACCCTGGAAGACGTCAAGGCATTTGATCCTGACTTTACCGTAGTCGCGTCCGGATGTGACCCGATCATCATCCGTGTACCGGGATATGACAAACCGTTTGTCAAAACAGCGATCCCTGTATTCCTGGGAGAAGAGGAGACCGGAGACCATGTCGTCGTCATCGGCGGCGGTGATGTCGGCTGCGAGCTGGCTGCGCATCTTGCCATGAAGGGAAAGAAAGTCACGATCGTCGAGATGCTGGATAAGATCATGGCCAGAGGCGGTTCATTCGTTGCGAATGAACAGAATCTCAAATATCTCCTCAAGAACTCCGGAGCAGAGGTCATCTGCAGTGCCAGACTGACAGATATCCTGGATAACGGTGTCAAATACATCAAGGATGATCAGGAGTGTGTCCTGAACTGCGATACGGTCGTCTTTGCGGCAGGCTTCCGTCCTGACCAGACACTGTATGAATCGATCGTTGACGCTGGACTGGAATGCGCACAGATCGGTGATAATGTCAGGATGGGCAAGATCATTGACGCGATCCACCAGGGATACAACACCATGCGTGTACTGGAACTGTAAGGGACAAAACAAACGATAGAATACTCATAAATAAAACAATCCCCATGAAATATGCCGGCAATATCAAGACACCGACGATGTTCATTCACGGATTTGAAGATTACCGTACGCCCATTGATCAGGGATACCAGATGTATACAGCACTGAAGCGCTTCGGAGTTGAGACTAAGACGGTGCTGTTCCGTGGTGACCACCACAGCCTTCCCCGTGTCGGCAAGCCTTCACACCGCATCCGCCGCATCAGGGAAATGGCAGACTGGTTTGAGGACCATCTCGGATAATATCTGAAAACATCAGCTGAATACAGCAGAAGAGCTTCCGGAAACGGGAGCTTTTGATCATGCGCCTGAATTGGTCATCTGGGAGCCTCATTCCGTCATTGAGCACAATACAACATTTCTGTTTTTATACTTCCTATAATGAAATTAAAGAAATGACTGAAAGCAATGCCGGCGTGACCGGTCTACGACGGTCTGAATCAGCTCAATGCTTAACAGTTATCAAGATCATTGCAGAAGAGAATTAAGGAGGACTATATGCTGCAGGAAATTCAATTCCCTTCATTCAACGAAAGAGACACCATTTATGCGTGGCTCTATGTCCCGGCCTGCGCTCATAAGGGCGTTGTTCAGCTTGTTCACGGATATGGTGAACATTCCCGCCGTTACCTTCATCTGATCGTGTCCCTCATGGAGGCAGGATATATCGTCGCTGCAGATGACCATGTCGGACATGGCAAGACAGCAGTCGAAAACAATACCTGGGGTGACTGGGGGAACAAAGGCTTTGAAACAATGATGGAGGATGAGCACATCCTCAAAGAGATCGTACAGAAACAGTTCCCTGATCTGCCGTATTTCATGTTCGGCCACAGCATGGGCTCATTCATTACCCGTCAGTTCACCGCAAAATACGGCAATGAACTGGCAGGCGCAGTATACTGCGGAACAGCAGGACCGAACGAAGCGCTGAAAGCAGGTGTTGCTGCACTGGAAGGTCTGGTTGCGGCAGGAAAGGGCGATGAAGCTGATCCGGCTCTTGGCGGTGCACTCTTCGCATCCATGACTGAACGATTTGACAATGTAAAATACGGCAATGAATGGGTATGCGGTGATCCGTATGTTCAGATCGACCATCTACAGGATCCGTTCAATGCCATTACAAAGCCGACCAACAACCGTTCACTGCTTTATTTCCAGCAGATGATGCTTGATATCGGCAGTATTGAATGGGCAGAGAAAGTTCCGAAGACTTTGCCGCTTTACCTCATTGCCGGTGACCAGGATCCTGTCGGTGACTATGGAAAGGGCGTATATACTGTCGCAGACTGGCTCTGGAAGACAGGACACAGACCTGTAACAAAGCTTTACACAGGCTATCGTCATGAGATCCATAATTATCCGCAGATCAAGGACGAAGTCGCTGAAGGCATCATTGAATTCTTTGATGCACATCTCGGATAACAGAATGGAAACAGGACAGATCTTTTCAGCACAAGGCTGATGCTCTGAGCCGTACGCAGATAACCATAAAAACAAAAAGGTATGATATATCCTGATCTTTCAGGCGTCATACCTTTTTTGAATTGAAAGGAAGACCATTATACAATGAGTCATCCTGTTTTTTTCCATGAGTGTTTTGTCAGTTACAATATGCCGGCAATACAAGTTATATCTGAAAGCTGATATACTGAGCTCATAGTATTGTAGTTCCGGTTCAGCCAGGAAAGCAAGTAAGGAAAACAGCATAGCTTTGTCATTTGCCTGGACAGGAAGCAGTCATACAGAATTGATTGAAAACACAAACCAGTGCCGTGTACTTGTTCAGAATACCAATGACAGAACAGGCATCTTACGACACATTCTTTGATTTCAAACTCAGGAACTGAACTAAAATAGAAATAGCTTCATCTTGATTAACGATAAGGGGATATTATTCATGACATCATTTAAAGATCTGAGAATCGTAGATAACTTCTACCAGACATCGCTGTTCTTTCCGATGCCTACCATCTGTATTTCCACAGTCAATGAAGACGGGAGTCTGAATGTAGGCTCATATTCCTTATGCTTCCCGTATTACATTGCCGGGAAAGACAGATATGCAATGCTGCTGGAATGCAGAAACAATTCCAATACAGGACTGAATATTCTGCGTACGGGCAAATGCGCACTGAATTTCATTACTGATGAAAAGAAAACATTCCACGAAGCAGTCAGACTCGGCTATCCCGGACCTTCCGCCGAGAAGATGAAGGACTTCAAATGGAAAACGGAAAAGGGCATTGCCGATCCTGCTGATCCGGAACGCCCGGAAGTATTGTCGGATGCATTCCAGGTCATGGAATGCACCTGGGCAAGAGATCTGGAAGGGGCGGACAGATTCTCTCCGTCAGATATTGATGACGGATATGACGGTCCGTACAACAACTTCAACGGACTGACATCCAAGTACGGTGCACATTTCATCCTGTATGTCGATAAGATCCTGATGAAGGAGAAGTACTGGAATGCCATCGTCAACGGTGTGACAAAGAATGACTTCCCGCCGGTACCGGTAGACTATGGCTATCGTGATTCCGCAAACTTCTGGTATACACCGTTCCCGAAATGGAAGAAGCCGGTATCCGAACCGATCCCGGCACCGAAGGAAGTGGACCTTGCCTCCATCCGTTATGCGGCAGACAGAGTTGACGATACGATCAAATTCACGGATGATGCACTGAAAAACTTTGTCAAGGTTCCCAGACCTTTCCTGAAGACCGTACTGAACGGATGTGTTGCCTGGGCAAAGGAAAACAATGTCACGCTGATCACGGATGAACATGTCAAGATCATCAATGACAAGCGGAATGCCGAAAAGCAGAAGAGAAAATAACAGAGCCTGAACTGCTGAGGAATAAAAAACTCATCGGGACATCAGGAGATCCGATAACCGCATCGAAGAATCACAGCCATGAATCAACAGGAGGCTTTATGCGTGATATTCTGCTAGCTGTCTGCCCTATGCCATCTGGGGCATTGCTCTTCTCGAAGCCGTCATTGCCGTACTGCTGTTCAGACAATGGCAGGAGGAACGCCGCATTGCTGCATTGCTGACACTGCTTGTAACGCTGGGGCTGATCTTTGATGCGGCTGTTATCGGTCTTGGTGCCTTTCTGCCGGCCGGGATCCTGCTGTTCTGCGGTACGATTCTGTTTGCCTGCATTGTTGTGACATCACTGTATGAATGGCTGTTCCTCAGAGTACATGCCATTGAAGAAATACTGAAGGAACTTGAATCATGACAGATGCTGACTGCATGAATCAGCATAAACAAAATAGCGGAAGACGATTATTGAACTTCTGCAGCAATTGAAAAGTGATATTCTTCCGTGCACTGCATTATCTGCCAGGAAGGATATCGGGGATATAAAAAATGCAGACCGTGATCTGCATTTTTGTTCAGCTCTTAGAGAACAGTCCGACGATATCCTGCACGATATTTTCCTCTTTTGCGCCGGCTGCGACATTGATTTCAGAGGCGGCTTTCCAGTACCCGCACATATCATTGATGAAATCAACCTTCAGTGAATCCGGAGTGCTGACGGTTCCTTCCTCCTGCAGGCCTGCATGCATCAGCTCAAAGTCTTTGACAAAACTCATCATCCGCCATTCCATATAATGCCGGTTGCGCAGATGCCGGTACCATATTTCACGATACTGTCTGAGATTGATGAATTTATTGACAAGGTAAGCAAAGATCAGCGGGACCAGAATCACTGTGTAGAGATAGATATTATTCCATTCGTTTCCATCGAGGATCCAATTCTTCCCGTCGATCATTACCAGGATCAGGAACGGGATGGACAGAATGACGAGCAGTACCAGCAGCTTGCAGAAGTTGTATTTGTTTTTGCCGGCAGATTCCTTGTAGAGCTCATATTCATAGGCCTGAACATACATCCGGAAAAATCTCGTGAAAAAGGGTTCTTCTTTCCCTTGTTTGGCTTCTTTCTCATTGCCGTTCCAGAGCAGTGAAAAGTAATCAAACAGTTCATTCTTGATGGATTCCTTTTTCTTCAGACTGAAGCCTCCGGTGAAGGCGCTGATTGCGAGTATCACGAACAGCGGAACAATGATATTTACGATAAAAATCTTCAGATTCATACGTCTGCCTCCTGTTTTGCGGAACTATTGTATACCTTTTATGACTTCTGAGTACATCATATATGACCGGAAGTCTGTTGTGAATGATCTGAGCTGATGTTCTGGTGCACATGCTGGTCTCATTTCGATGCGGCTGCTGCAGAATGATCATGCATTGTTTCTCATGAGTGCTTACGGTATCGCCTTCATATCTCTCCTTTTATCGTTTTTCTCCATAAAGCAGTCGGTATATGCAATGGAATCATCAGGTCAGACAGGATAATGTTTTTAACCGGAATGAATTCATTCCAGGAGCAGTACCATGAAAGCAGTTTTATCAAAAAGAGATTAAAATATCTTGAAAGAAGTCTGAATGATACGATGTGGAAAGTCGTTCTGATGATCGGCACGCCGCTTGCCCTGTATCAGGGACTTCAGCAGATCTTCTCGATCCTCGATACCATGATGGCAGCACATATCAGCAAGGAATCGGTATCTGCCGTCGCCTATCTTTCCCAGCTCAACCATCTTCTGTCTGCTGTCGGCGGAGGTCTTGCGGTCGGTGCCGGCATCCAGATCTCTCGGGCATTCGGAGAAGGGGATGTCGATCTGGTGCATAAGCGCGTCTCCAGTCTGTACGCCTTGAGCTTCTCGGTAGGCATGATCATGCTTGCGGCGATCCTGCCGTTTACCAATCAGTTTCTGAAGCTTGCCGGAACGCCGGAAACACTGATTGCCGTAGGATCCAGATACTTTATCGTCCAGCTGTTCACGATGGTGGTAACTTTCCTGAACAATGTCTATATTGCAGTGGAAAGAGCCAGGGGCAATGTTCAAGAATCTTCCGGCTGAACCTCGGCGTCATTGCCCTCAAGCTGAGTCTGACAGCGATCTTTGTCTATCTTCTGAACGGGGATCTGGTCATGATCGGACTGGCAAGTCTCTTATCCCAGATCTTCCTGTTTGCATTTGCCCTGAAATACAGCTTCTTTGATGACGGCGCATTCAGTTTCTCCTTCAGAGCAGTTACCGCGGAAAGCAGAGTCATCTCACCGATGCTTGTCAGATCATGGCCGGTCATCACCGAGAAGACATTGTTCTCCTTCAGCAAGACCATTGTCAATTCCATGTGCACGCTCTACGGAGATACGATGGTCGGAGCCATGGGTGTATCCAACAATCTTGGCGGGATCACCACCAATCCCCAGAACGGTTTCCAGGAAGGCGCTGCATCGATCATCAGCCAGAACCTCGGGGCCAGAAGATACCGGATTTTCTGTGTTGAAATGCTTTTTTTTATTCTCCATGCTTTACAGAAAATGGGATCTGTATTATATGTCAATTAACAAAGGGGCTGACTATGTATTTCGATAAGGACGTTAATCAGAAAGTAAGAGATGTGATCAACTGGAAAAAGGGCGAGGCTCATGCAAAGAACTGGCTGTATATTGAAGCAGATGACGCATCGCTGATGGAAGAACTCAGCATTGCGAAAAAAGCCAGATCAACAGTTATGCTTGCCATGACCAACTGCATGCTGGAGGGAGATGTCATTCTTCTGGACAACAAGGATTATTATGCTGTCCGCTATTATGTTGATAAGCTTGAAGGACGCACAAGAACTGTTGATCTTTGATCAGATTGACGAGGCAGTGATTCTGCCGGCATCAGAATGAGGGCAGTACCAGACGGCCGGAAATGATCCGTCCGGTTTTTACTATGCGAAAAGCTTCTGCAGTATATTTGCCTGTACAGGTATCAGATCGAACTGCAAAGCATTCAGATATTGATTCATCCCGAAAAAACCGTCGATCTGCCGGGCTTCAGGGTGTTTCAGCATTAATGAGCATCCTCAGCGTGTATGTTTCATTTATAAATGCTCAAGGCAAATAACAGGAATGAGATGATGGCAGAAACAGCTGCCATAAATGTATTGCTGTTTTTGATCTGGTAAAGACAGCAGGCTGCCATGCAGGATCAGCGTACGGATATATGTTTTTTCATATGCATTCTCCATAGATGAAGTGATTTATCGCTTTTGATGATCATGCAGGATACCCTTCAAAGCATAATGCAGAGCGGGATATCTCTTTTCCGGCACAGCAGAGTATTTCTGTTCCTCTTATGTCTGCAATCGCTTCAGGAGTATCTGCTGTCTCATGCAGACCCTTAATGCAATATATGTCCGGACTGACAAAAATAACTTGTATGTTCTGCCTGAAACATGTCACCTGAAGAAAAATGTGAAAGAAAAGGGTGTAAATTGCCTGAGCAGGTGATATCATTATTTGGCTTGTGTCAATATGAGAATTGACGTCAATCAATGCCGCAGTCAGCTTCGCATTTTGCGGCTTTTTCAGAAAGAAGAGGATGTATATGGCTATATTTCAGGCACTCTTATCAGCAGCGATACTCGGACTGCTCTATTACCGCATGATCAAAAGGGAAACACCCTCACCGATATCCTGGCTTCAGGCACTCCTGCCGATGGGACTGGGCATGGCGTCACTGTCAGTTTCTTTTTATGTACTGGTCGGTCTGGCAGCCTTTATCGGCTGGCTGGGCTTCAAAGCAGGGGATGTTTCGGCGTTTGTCAGATCGATGTACCTTGCGTTTATGATGGCAGGCGGTCCCGAAGAACTGACAAAGTTCGCTGCAATGGCTATTTCAATATTCCTTTTCCGCAAGAAGATCAGAAATGTTTATGAATACATTCTGATCGGTGCTGCGGTAGGCATCGGCTTCACACTGCCGGAGGAATTCCTGTATGGTGACGCAGAGACTCAGGCATTCTGGATCAGAATGCTGACAATTGCTGGCCATATGGTTTATGGAATTCTCATGGCCAAGCATCTCGGTATTGCAAAATACAACAAGATCAACGGAAAACCCCGCTTCATTCAGTACGTGCTTGCGTTCGTCGTTCCGATGTTCCTTCACACGCTGTATGACGCATGCACAGGAAACAATCTGATGATGTTAAGCGACAATTCGGCGGAATCGGATGCAGGCATTATCCTTGGCCTTGTCGCTACCGGAGTGCATTTCGTCGGTCAGTTTATCATTCTCTACTTCGTGAAGAAGAATACGGATAAATACTGCAGTATGAACATACTCATTGAACCGAGTACTCAAACTGAATGATCCGGATGAAAGATCAGGGAATACGATCCCTGATTTTATTATCACGGTTCTATATAAGAGAAGGTATGCATGGATTTTCCGCATGATGCAATGTTATCAGCAGTTTCAGGAAGCTGCCGGCAAACCATCCGCAATAAGGGAATTTTAAAAACGCAAGTTTCAGTTTAGGATCTTACGCAAAGTAAGTGAAACCAGGTCTTGAGTTGAGGAGTGTTCGGGTTTCAGCCGATGCGGCAGCATATATCAGCCAGTCCCAGTCCAAGATTTCGATGAGCCTGACAAATGCAAAGGAAAAGATTGAGGCAGAGATCCGGAGGGCCGGATACAGTTTCTGAAGACAGGTTGAGTCAAAACTCGCTCCGAAATTTCCGAAACCATCATAAAACTCGCTTGGAATTATCCGAAATCATATAATGAACCGCTAAATAATCTTTTGAATCTTTAATACCGATAACGATTGATTTTTTGCGTTGTCTTCATCTATTACTGCGTAAGATCTTTTTGGCTTCAGCACGTAAGATTGTCACATTGCCTGTCCCTTATCTGAGAGTACATATAGTTCGGCGAAGTTCTCAGATGATTATGAAATGTAAGCTGTCAAAACGTTTTGTTACTGAGCATCCATACTTTTGCCATGGTACTGGATGTGTGCGATCTTCCAGCCATCTTCTTTTTTCACGAGTACCTGTGTTTCAATCCCGGCCATTCTGTAGGGCTCTTTTGTATTGCGCCTGATACATTCGGTATGATAGCTGAACAGCACAACGGCAGTATCTGCTGTCAGAAGGCTGATCCGCATCCCGTCATTGATCAGCAGGATAGATTCATAATGATCATGAATCAGACCGGCAAGGAAATCATTGTAAATACTTTCCACTCCATAAAAGATCTTTGTTCCGGAGATCAGTATATCCGCATCAGTACCGGTCCACAGTTTTTTGAATTCTGTTTCATTCTGATCATGAATCTGCTGTGCATATCTCATTACAACTGATTCAATTTCCTTTGTGCTCATATCATATTTCCTTTCCGTTTGTCCGGATCACATTCTGATAGTATCTGAAGGAATCTTTCTTAATCCTCTGCAATGTGCCGTTTCCTTCGTCATCCTTGTCCACATAGATGAAGCCATAGCGCTTGGACATCTGGAAAGTTCCGGCACCGACAATATCGATCACACCCCAGTAAGTATATCCTATGATATCCACACCGTCCCGGATGGCTTCTTTCATTGCGCTCAGATGTTCTTTCAGATACTGTTCCCGGTACGGATCATGAATTTGTCCATCTTCAACAGTATCTCTTGCGCCAAGACCGTTTTCCACCGGGAAGAGCGGAACCTGGTATCTGTCCCAGAGTTCATTCAGTGTATAACGGAAACCCACAGGATCGATCTGCCAGCCGAATTCGCTTGTTTCAATATACGGATTCGGCGTCCCTACATCCCCGCCGGTATCGCCGAAGAATGGCTGGCCTTTGGCATGGGTGGTCGTTCTGTAATAGGAGAAGGCGAGAAAATCATTGGTATAACAGCGGATCAGGTCCAGATCTCCGTCTTCCATATGAATATGCACATCATTCTCTTCCCATAGACGGTAAATATAAGTCGGATAGTATCCTCTTAACATGACATCCGGGAAGAACAAAGATCTTCTGCGGCAGTCCATTGTTTCAAAGACGGTAACCGGATCGCAGTTGTTCGGATATATGTTGGAAAGAGAGCACATGACACCGATTCTGGCATCCGGAATGATCTCTCTGCATAGTTTAACAGCTTTCGCATTTGCGACAAACATGTTGTGGCTTGCCTGGTAGATCGCCTGCATTTTGTTTTCATTTTCGTGGAAGATGATACCGCCGACATAGCCGGGATTTCTGCGCATGTTGTTGATTTCATTGAATGTCAGCCAGAGTTTTACTTTTTCCTTATATCTTTCAAAGATGACGCTGCAGTAGTTCTCAAAGAAACCAATCAGGGCACGGTTTCTCCAGCTGTCATACTTTTCAACAAGGTGATACGGCATTTCATAATGGGAAATTGTAATTAAAGGCTGGATACCGGCATTCAGCAGCTCATCAAACAGGCTGTCATAAAAGGCAAGGCCGGCTTCGAGTGGCTCTTCCTCTTCGCCGGTTGGAAAGATTCTTGTCCAATGAATGGATGTGCGGAATACTTTCAGACCGAGTTCTTTGAACAATGCAATATCCTCTTTATATCTGTGATAGAAGTCGATGCCTTCTCTTTCGGGATTATACTCGTCATCTGCTGTCAGACCGATAAAACCCTGGCTCAGGCCTTTTTTGAATGTGGACGCAAGATCAATGCCCTTGCCGCCTTCATCCCATGCCCCTTCACACTGGTTGGCAGCGACGGCTCCACCCCAGAGAAATCCTTCCGGAAATGTATCAACGTATTTTGTGTTCATCCTGTGCCTCCTTAAATTCTTGCGACAGCTTCGCGGCTGTTTTCCCAGTCTATCACCCGGCAATGAATTACCAGGATTTCTTGGAAAATTTTTATTGGAATCTGATCGTAGTTCATATTTCCTCTCATTGATTACAGGCACATTATAGGTTGGCGAAATATATTTATATAGCGAATACAATTGGTATATAATATGCGTATATGACATATATGGAGTATCTATGAACAATGAGCAGATCGAAACATTTCTTGCGGTGGCAGAGAAAGGATCTCTGCGTAAAGCGGCTGAAGAGCTTTATGTGGAGCAGGGAACTGTCAGCCGCAGGATCGCTGAACTGGAATACGAAATGAATGTCCAGCTGTTTTATCGCCGGAAAGGGATACGGAGTACAATTCTGACTGAGCATGGAGAAATGTTTCTGCCGATAGCCCAGCAGTTTTCAGCTCTGTATTATGACGCTCTTAACCTGGAAAAAACACAGAAAATAAAAAAACTCCGGATTACTGCAACAAACGCGGTCACCGAAGATTTTCTTCTTCCGTTCTACAGAAGATTCATAAATGAGCACACAGACATAGAACTTTACACACAGTGTGAGCATTCCAAAGAAATCTACGAGATGGTTGAATCACAGCAGACAGATCTTGGTTTTGTGACTTCAATATATCAATACCCGAATGTTGTCGCGAAATTCTTAAGAAGCGAAGAATTCGTGATCCTCTGTCACAGCAGCCACCCATACGCAAAGAGCCACCGGAAGAGTGATCTGGAGGACGTGGATGAACTGTACGCTGTGTATTCCAAAGACTTTGAAAACTGGCACGCCAATGCTTTTCCTTACGCATCAAGAAAAAGGATTACATTCGGTACATTATCCATGTACAAAGAACTGCTTAAAGACAATCCGGACGCATGGATGATTCTGCCGGAATCGTCGGCAGCCGCATGGACAGATGCCAATCCGGACTGGACATATATAAAAATGCGCAGTGCTCCAAAACGCAATACATATATTCTGTCTCACAAATACCCAAAATCCGGAATGAAAACAATCATCTCACTGTTTGTTGAAGAACTGACAAAAGAATCGGAGCGCTGAGTTTCTTTCTTCATGCAATAATGAATGGTGTTTCTTCGTTTTCTGTTTATGTAATTTCATTCTGGATTATGAAGCAATACTTTCACGGATGCTTAACGGATCCTGCACGTATCTTCACTTTCAGTCGTTATTTCTTGTCTTCATGGTCGGGAATATAATACGATACTCTTCATAAGTCCTCATATCGGGATATACGATTCATATACTTTTATATGCTTTCCGAATGTTTCTTTCACGGATTCAATTGTGTCTTTTGCAATATTCGTTTGCATGTTGACCAGAGTGAAGACAATGCCGGAATACTTCAGATCCGGCTTCATATTGGTTCGTACTTCCTCAATCGTGCGGACAAGCTGCGTCATACCGATGGCAGGCAGATACTGCGGCTGAACCGGGATTAGAATCTCATCCGCAGCAACGATTGCATTGATGGTGAGGATTCCCAGCGTAGGGGAGCAGTCTATGAGAACAAAGTCGTAATCCTCTTTAGCAGCCTCAATTCCATTCGCCAGGATCTTCTCTCTCATGAACACACCGGCAAGTCTCGGCTCATACTCTGACAGGCTGATGTTTGATGGAATCAGATCCACGCCCTCATCGTGATGAAGAATGATATCTTCAAACTTCACAGGTTCCTTACGTATCGAGGATTCGATGACATCTGAGACCGTATGATCCAGAGCATCCACATTCTGCCATCCTAAGCAGGCAG
>CAMOPG010000036.1:0-17565 GCA_946622165.1 uncultured Erysipelotrichaceae bacterium | reverse complement strand
TCATGGCATTTTCCATTTCCTCGGTAGCTTTGTAGATAATGTTGTGGAGACGGATCTCAACGCCTGCTTCTTCTGCTTTCTTGCGGATATTCGCATCAGGACGCACATTGAAGCCGATGATCATGGCCTTGGATGCATCTGCCAGCATGATGTCGGATTCACTGATCGCACCGGCTGTACTGTGGATGACATTGACCTTGACACCTTTGACATCCAGTTTTTCCATGGAGCTCTTGACTGCTTCCGCGGAACCCTGCACGTCAGCCTTGATGATGACCGGGATCTCCTTGATCTCACCTGCTTCGATCTCACGAGACAGATCTTCAAGACTCATTGCTGAAGTCTTTCTTCTCTGCTGTTCGATCTTCTTTCTCGCACGTCTGTCAGCGATCGCACGGGCTTCTTTTTCATTTTCATATGCACGGAAGAAATCACCTGCCTGCGGCACATCGTTCAGACCGATGACCTCTACAGGAGAACTGGGTCCGGCTTTTTTGAGTTCGATGCCGTCTTCGTCCGTCATCTTTCTGACACGTCCGAAGCAAGTACCGACGACAACAGGCTGTCCCTGTTCCAGCGTTCCGTTCTGCACCAGCAGCGTTGCTACAGGACCTCTGCCCTTATCGAGTTTTGCTTCGATCACAGTACCGAACGCCATACGCTTCGGATTGGCTTTGAGTTCTTTGACATCCGCAACCGTCATGATCGTTTCGAGCAGATCCGTAATACCCATGCCTGTCTTTGCAGAGATCGGTACAAAGATCGTGTCTCCGCCCCATTCTTCAGGCATGATGCCGAGTTCTGACATCTCGTTCATGACTCTGTCAGGATTGGCAGTGGGCTTATCCATTTTATTGACTGCGACGATCATCGGAACGTCAGCTGCTTTCGCATGGTCGACTGCTTCTCTTGTCTGAGGCATGACACCATCATCAGCCGCAACTACGATGACTGCGATATCTGTTACTTTCGCACCTCTTGCACGCATAGCTGTAAATGCTTCGTGACCAGGCGTATCGAGGAATGTTACTTTGCGGCCGTCAACTTTTACCTGATAAGCACCGATCGCCTGCGTGATGCCGCCGGCTTCACCGGACGCAACACGTGTCTTTCTGATGCTGTCAAGCAGCGTTGTTTTACCATGGTCGACGTGACCCATGACAGTAACGATCGGAGGACGTTCTTTCAGAAGAGCAGGATCATCCATCTCTTCATCTTCAAGTGAGTCTTCCTCACGTTCTTTGACTTTGGTCGGCTCTATATCATATGACAGACAGATCGTCTCAACCATATCATCGTCAAGCGCGCTGTTGATCGTGACCATCTTGCCTTCCAAAAACAGTATTTTGATCAGATCACTCGGTGTTCTTCCGCATTTTTTCGCCAGTTCGCTGAGCGTAATGCCATCGGAATATGTGATTGCTTTGATCTCCTGCTGCTGTTTTCTCGGATTTCCGCCCTGGGGCCGGAAATTTCTGTTTCCGTTGTTTCGGGAATTATTGTTTCCACGTGCCGGTTTTTTCGCTGCCGGCTTCTGCTTTTTAGGCATACATCAGACCTCCTTCTACATAGATTCGGGCATCAGCCCTTTTGAACAAATAAAGATCGTCACCTCTTTTCGTTATTTGCATATGCGCTGTCGTTGATCACACGGAGAATGGATTCATATACTTCATCGGTGATCGGTGTTTCAAGCGCTTTTTCCAAAGCCCTGTTTTTCTTTGCTTTAGCCAGGGCTTCGGGATCTTTCTTTAAATATGCGCCGCGTCCGTTTGCTCTGCCTGTAACATCCGCTTTGATCTCACCTTCGGGTGTACGGACGATCCTGAGCAGTTCTTTTTTCGGAAGCTGTTCTCCGGTCGCAACACATCTGCGCATCGGGATCTTTTTAGGCACTACATATTCTCCTCATCGTCACGATAGTAGTCTTCATACTCATCGTAATCGATATCATACTGGCTCTCTTCTTCAAGTTCCTGGAGATATTCGATCTCGTCCAGTTCTTCCTGTGTATATACAGGCTTGAAGTCAGGATTGACATCCTTCTTCAGCTGAGCCTCAAGATCCTTGTTGCGTGTCTTGAATTCATCTTCATCACTCTTGCGCTTCTTGCGCTTGGGCTTATCGGATGTCTTGGGCTTGGAGGAGCCGGCAAACTTCTCGAATACAGATACATAATCGTTCTTGCTTGCCATTTCTTCCAGGTTTGCATGGGAACGGGAAGATGTCTTGACAGGCTGTACTTCAGGTGCAGCTTCTTCAGGTTCTTCTGCTTCAGGTTCTTCTGCTTCAGGTTCTTCTGCTTCAGGTTCTTCAGGTTCTTCAGGTTCTTCAGTTTCTTCAACTTCTTCCTGAACTTCAGGTTCTTCTGCTTCTTCTGCCGGTTCTTCAGCAGGTTCAGCAGCTGCTTCAGGTTCAGCTGTTTCAGCAGGTACTTCTGCTTCAGCCTCTTCTTCATCGGACTTCATTGCGAATTCCGTATGGATCTTTTCTGCAACAGCTTCCTGCATTTCCTCAGGGATCAGCTCTTCAGGTTCTTCAGCATCAGGTTCGTTTGCCTTTGCATTCTTGAGTTCAGCCAGCTGTGCAAGACGCTTCTCTTCAGCTGCTCTTGCTTCTGCTTCAAGACGTTCTTTTTCAAGACGTTCTCTTTCAAGACGCATTTCTTCTTTTCTGATCTCTGCTTTCGCAGCAAGCTCATCATAGTCCTTGCCCATTTCTTCGAGCTCGGCACGTGTCTTGATATCGATCTTGTGGTTTGTCAGCTTGACTGCGAGTCTCGCATTTTTGCCTCTCTTGCCGATCGCAAGTGAGAGCTGATCGTTGTCAACGATAACAAGCAGGCTTCTGTCATCATCGCCGGGCAGAACTGCCTTGATCTCAGCGGGAGCCAGTGCATTCTTGACAAGCTGCGTAATGTCATCGTTCCACTGGAAGATATCGATCTTTTCACCATGGAGTTCATCGATGATCTCCTGGACACGCGCACCTCTCTGACCAATGCATGCACCGATCGGATCGACATCGGGATTGTGGCTCAGAACAGCCATCTTTGTGCGTTCGCCAGCTTCACGTGCGATCGCTTTGATCTCGATCGTTCCCTGGAAGATCTCAGGCACTTCTTTTTCAAACAGTCTTCTGACGAGCATCGGATCAGCTCTGGATACGAGTACCTGTGAACCCTTTGTATCTTTGTTGACTTCTGTGATCACGACTCTCAGACGCTGTCCTTCAACCAGGCGTTCACCCGGGATCTCAGCGCTTCTGGGCATCATGGCAACGGTCTTTCCGAGGTTGACAAGCGTGAACTTGTCTTTGACGGATTCAACAACACCGAGTACCATTTCGTCCTTCTGGTCAATGTATTCGTTATATACAGCTACCTTTTCCGCTTCACGGATCTTCTGACGCATGACATTGCGGGCAAGTGTTGCGGCAGCACGGCTCATCTCAGTGATCTCGACCTTTCTTCTGATCGTTCCGCCAAGTTCAGCGTCCTTCTGCAGTTCTCTTGCTTCTTCCAGAGAGATCTCAAGTTCATCATCTTCTACTTCTTCAACGATATTGTAGATCTGAAAGATATCGATCGTCTGTTTTTTGTCATTGATCTCTGCTTCAACATTAATATCGGAAAGCTCGGCATCCTTCTTATAAGCTTTTGCCATTGCTTCTTTCAGGGCATCAAGGACGACTGATTCGGGGATCTTGCGCTCATCTTCAATTGAATTCAGCGCCTTGATCATGTCTTTATATTTGAGTTCCATAACTTCTCCTCTTAAAATTTCACCGCGTAGCGGATAAACTCAATATTTTCTGTTTCGATTTCAGCTGTTCTTACCGCTGCTTTATCGCGGTATTCCAGACTGATCACTCCGTTGCTGAAGGATCTGACCGTACCGGTTAACTCCTTCATCTTTCTGACAGGATGTGTCAGTCTGATGAAGACATAGGCATCCTCTTTGCCGTTCAGTTCATTGAGATCCTTGATCTCCCTTTCGGCGCCGGGACTGCAGACTTCCAGAGTATATGCTCCGGGAATCAGATCATTTTTATCCAGGACATCGGACAGAAGCTCGCTGGCTTCAGCGCATGTATCCAGATCCATCGTACCGTCGTCTTTGGTGATTGCGCACTGCAGTACATGATCCTGCGTCCAGTTCAGTTCATAGAGACGGATCTGCTTTTCTGCCAATGCATTTTCAATCAGAGTTTTTAGCTTCGTGCTGTTTTCCATAGTCCTCCAGACAAACTAGAAGGAGTGCTCTCGCACTCCTCTTGTTACTGGCTAAATATAACGTATTTTTGTGTTATATGCAAGCCTTTTTCACAATTTATCGTTGATCAGTGCAAGCCATCCTGCATCAGAGAATGTCATGACATTTCTGATCAGTTCGGTTGCCTGCTGTTTGGTGTATTTGCGTTTCAGTACCTCAATGTAGTAACTGTATTGAGCGGCCATCAGCATCTCGACAGTTTCAACAGGAATGGCCATTCCGTTCGCATTCATGAATCTTGCTGTCTGCTTGGCTTTGCTGCGGACAAGCAGCGGATAATACTTTTCAGCTGTGCTTCCCTCGGAGCAGCAGAACAGCAGATAGCATTCATCGAAGTGGTCATAAATGATGTCGAGGATCTTGCCTGCTTCATGTGCTGTCAGCTGTGAAAACTTGCCCTCTCTGATCGCGATCCTGTAGTGTTCAGGCTTCAGAGCGGAAAACTCTTTTTCAAACAGCAGGCCGGTTTCGTAAACAAGTGAAGCAAAGAGCACATCTTTATTTTCATAGCGTGTATAAAGAGCACCTGTCGTAATACCTGCCCTTGCGGCGATCTTGCGCATAGAAGCATTTCTGTATCCGACTTCCAGAAATTCATTTCGAGCGGCTTCAATGATTTTTTCATCCAGACTGTGATCTTTATTTGCCATAGCTATGCCCTCTCAAACTTTTATGGTTTCATTATACGGCTCTTGTGAGATGACGGTCAAATCAAAACAGACTTATCTGGTTTCGTTCCTGCAGGCCGTCAAGACAGCCCAGTACTTCCAGTTTTCTCATAAGTGCTGCAGAGAGCTGCGTACGTTTCAGAATATCTTCCTTTGACAGGAATTCACGCTTTTTGCGTGCTTCTTCGATCGACCTTGCAACGTTGGCACCCAGACCGTCGATCACGATGAACGGCGGAATGATCGTTTTTTTATCATTCGGGTCGACCGTGAATGTTGTCGCAAGAGAGCGGTACAGATCAACATTGCCGATATGGTAGCCTCTTGCCAGCATCTCTTCAACAACTTCAAGGGTATCGTAAAGCGAACGTTCCTTGTTGGATGCAGGATTGGTGCTGAAGCGGTCCATACGTGCCGCGATGTCTGCCATTCTGTTGCGGACTGTCTGAATATCCTTTGTCATGGTCTCGATCTCATATGCATCGCAGCGCAGTGACAGATACTGGATATAGAAGTTCCAGGGTTCATGTACCTTATACCAGGCAATGCGGACTGCCATCATAACATAAGCAACAGCATGCGCCTTCGGGAACATGTACTTGATCTTTTTGCAGGAATCGATATACCAGTCAGGTACATTGTGCGCCTTCATGTTTTCTTCCTGGTCAGGTCTCAGGCCTCTGCCTTTACGGACGTCTTCCATTGTTTTGAAGGCATCGATCGGCTCGAGGTTCTTTTCCAGAAGATATGTCATGATATCGTCACGGCATCCGATGACTTCACTCAGCGGATGACCCTCCTGTACAAGCACCTGGGCGTTGCCTGACCAGACATCCGTACCGTGGGAAAGACCTGAGATGATGACAAGATCGGAAAAACAATGCGGTCTTGTTTCTTCGAGAACCCTTCTGGTCGTACGGGTGCCAAATTCGGGCAGACCGAGCGCTCCGGTCTCCTGACGGTAAACGCTTGTATTTGCCATCAGTGCTCTGTCTTCATAGAACAGTGAAAGTGTTTCGGGGTCATTCATCGGGATATCCATCGGTTTGACATCGGCAATATTCTGCATCAGTCTCATAGCCGTGGGATCGACGTGGCCGAGAATATCAAATTTCAGGACGTTGTCATGGATATCATGGAAGTCGTAATGCGTTGTCTTCCAGTCAGCGGTCGGATCGTTTGCCGGATACTGTACCGGCGTGAAATCTTCTGCTTCGTATTCTTCCGGAATGATGATGATTCCGCCCGGATGCTGACCGGTGGTACGCTTGACGTTCTGGCAGCCTTTTGCCAGGTAGTCACGCATCGGACGGCGCATGTTCGTGATGTTCATCTTCTCGCAGTATCCGCTGACATAACCGTATGCAGTCTTATCTGCCACGGTGCCGATCGTACCGGCACGGAATGCATGATCTTCGCCGAAGACTTCTTTGATGAAGGCATGTGCACGCCACTGATATTCATTTGAGAAGTTCAAGTCGATATCAGGTGTTTTATCCGCGTTGAATCCAAGGAATGTCTGGAACGGGATATTGTGCCCGTTCCCCTTCATGATCGCTCCGCAGTGCGGGCAAACTTTATCGGGCAGGTCAAATCCTGATTTGACGCCCGGATCATCGATGAACTCGCTGTATTTACATGACGGACACAGATAATGCGGCGCAAGCGGATTGACTTCCGTAATGCCGGACATCGTTGCTGTAAATGAGGAACCGACGGAACCACGTGAACCGACGACGTATCCGTCTTCATTCGATTTTTTGACAAGCAGATGGGCAATATAGTAATGCACTCCGAAACCGTTGCGGATGATATTGTCCAGCTCGTTGTTGAGTCTGTTTGTTACATATTCCGGAACTTTGCCTTCAAAGCCGTACATTCTCATAGCGGTATCATGGCAGATCTTTCTGAGCTTGTCATCGGAGCCTTCGATCGTCGGCGGGAATGTTCCTGCAGGGACCGGTCTGACTTCTTCGATCATATCAAAGATCCTGTTCGGTTCTTCGATCACGATCTTCCGGACGAGCTGTTCATCATCAAGCCATGCAAACTCATCCAGCATTTCCTGTGTCTTGCGGATATGCTGGTCGGGATTCTTTGTACGGTAACGCAGTGCGTCATCACGGATGTACAGCGGATGGATCGCACCGCCGACTCCCTGAGACATGATATAAACATCCCTGAACATCTTCTGATCAGGAGAACAGTAGTGCGCGTCGCTGGTTGCGCATACCGGGATATGCAGTTTCTGAGCCATTTCAATGATGCGTTTCTGCACCTGCTTGACACGGTTCATGTCGGGAACATTTCCCATCGCAACAAAACACGTAAAGTTGCTGAGCGGCTGCAGTTCGATCATGTCATACCACTTCATGCATTCTTCCAGTCTCAGATCATCACCGTTGCAGGCAATCTCAAAGAGTTCCGAATTATAGCATCCGGCAGATACGATCAGGTTTTCCCTGTGAGCATCAATATCCTTCTTGAGCACTCTGGCTTCAGCAACAACTTCAGCCGCTTCTTTTCCGGCTGACTTGCCCATGACCGCAAGCGTCTTCGTATTCGATATTGTTACCAGATGGTAAAGATCCTTTAATCCGGCATGATTCTTCGCAAGCAGGTTGGCATGATATCTGCGTACTTTTTTGAACGCATTTTCATCCTGGATCTTGTCCTGCAGATCCTTGACTGTGACTGCGCCAAGATCACTGGCGTCCTTGAGCAGGCACTGAAAAACACCGGATAATGCTTCCGCATCGTAATCCGCTCTATGAGCAACTTCTTCATCGTAAGGAATATGGTAGTATCTTGAAATATTGCCCAGTCTGTAAGCACGGCGTTCCTTCAGGATCGCCCTGGACATATCAAGTGTATCGATAACAGTGTTTTTAAGAGGTTCCCTGCCGATCCTTCTGAGTTCATCGTTCAGGAAGAAGTAGTCGAATGTTGCGTTATGCGCAACAAGCACATCATCCCCGATCCAGTTCAGGATCTCATCCGCACATTCCGCGAATGTTCCGGCATTTTTGACCATATCATTTGAGATATTCGTCTTGGCGGAAATGAATGCAGGGATCGGGAACGGCGGTTTGATGAACATCTGCATCCTGTCAATGACGGCACCATGCTTCATGCGGACGGCACCGAATTCAATGATCGAATCGTATTTTGCGGACAGACCTGTTGTTTCAAGGTCAAAGCATACGTACTGTTCATCATCGAGCTTATGATCTGTAACGTTTCTGACGATCGTCAGCTGGTCATTGACCGCATTGACTTCGCATCCGAGGATGACTTTGAATTCCCTGTCGGATCCTTTTTTCAGTTTGGAAGCGGTATTGTATGCTTTCACAAATGACTGGACATCCGCATGATCGGTGATCGCAATACCGCGGTGCCCGAGATTCCATGCATATTTCACAACACTTTCCGCATCACACACAGCATCCATTTCACTCATGTTTGTATGGCAGTGCAGTTCGATGCGTTTGGGTTCTGCAGGATCGGTGATCTTCACAGGGTCCAGTTTCTCCATCTGCGTCACTTCACAGACAAGGTCATTGGCATATTTGTCATTGACGATATTTCCGTATACGCGGATACGTTCGCCTTCTTTGATATCGTCGATTTCTTCACGCGAAAACAGTTTTCCTTCAAAGCGCTTGGCTATGATCGCATCTTCTCCGTCAAATACTGAAAGACTCTGGATGATATGTTTGTTTGCGCGTATCTCAAAGTTCTCGATATTGAAAACAACACCTTCAAACTTGATATTCTCGATCGGCGTATCAGCATCTTTGAGCTTCAGCTCCGTATAGTTTTCCGGCTTCGGTCTGTAATACTTCTTTTTCGCAGGCTTTTCAGGTGCGGGTGCAGGATTCTCGGACGGTACAGGTACGGATACTTCACCGATCTCGGCTGCGTTGAGGACTGCCATTTCACAGAATGTGTGCAGGTCCTTGAGACCGATCTGATCCAGCAGTTCCTGGAGCTTCGGCAGCATATCGCCGCCCATAGCGCAGTCAGACTCATCCGCAAACATAAAGATCAGCTTTTTGTCAGCTTCTTCAAAGCGGATGACAGCGTTGCTGTAAACAGCCAGTCTGTCATTGGCTGCCGCAAAAGAGTCAAGGTACTTCTGCAGCTCCGATGTACGGATACGGCAGTTTTCCGGATCAATATAAAGCAGTGTCTTCATCTGAAGCAGCGTATCCAGTTCATCCAGAAGGTCTTCATAATCCGAATACGAAAGAAAATCAGCTGTATGCACACAGATCTCCGCATGTCCGTCAGATTTGTAGAATTTTACGGAACGGATCTCTGCATCATACATTGCATCCGGCAATGTACTGTCTTTCAGAATTTCTTTCAGCAATAAACTCATATGCACCTCGAAACACCGTAAATGATAGCATACATTTGTCCTGAAGTCAGAGGTTGACATTCGTAATAAACATGCTCCAGAAAAAAATAACGGACCGGCCGGTCCGTTATATATCAGAGTTCCTGGGCTGCAGCAGCCTGATGTCCGCAGGCAATGCTGAGATTGCCGTTTCTTGTCCGCAGTTCATCGATCATTTTCTTTTCGTCTTTTTCATCCTTCAGTCTGATCTCATATGTCAGCTGGTACATTGTACCGAGGTTGACTGTCTTGGATGTTACGAGTCTGCTGGATGTTGTATATTTCTTCATCAGATCATCAAATACAGTTGTGTAGTCCAGATCTTCAGGAATCGTGATCCTGAGGGATCTGATCTTCTGATCCTCATCAAATACGGGAAGATGTGCCGTTAAGATAAACACAAGACTGATCAGGACCGCACATGCAATTGCCAGCCAGATATATCCCATGCCTGTCATCAGGCCTGTACCCATTGCGAGGAAGATGATCACGATGTCACTTGCTTTGCCCGGCAGCGAACGGAAACGCACCAGTGAGAAGCTGCCCGCGACAGCTACACCGACACCGAGGTTTCCGTTTACCATCAGTATGATCATCTGTACAACTGCCGGAAGGATGACGACCGAGACCAGGAAATTCCTGCTCGGATGTTCTGTGTGTTTATAGCCAAGCGCTATGATCATGCCGCAGGCGATGCTTGCGGCTGTGCATGCAAGTACCTGTGTGATGCTCAGGTATGAAGTGATTCCTGTTAATATTGAACTGAACATAATGCCCTCCTGTATGTTCTGTATGCTTCTGTTTCATATTGCGGAACCTTGTTCCGGTGCAGCTGCTGATTCATAATATTTCTGTAGATGTTTCCGTATTTGGAAAATGATGTGCGCTTCAATCCCATCTCAGAGAGAATTTCCGTGAGCCATATCGGACATCTGTCGCTTGCCTTGATCTCAAGCAGGACTGTATCCTCATCGATCAGTCTTTGTTCAGTGCCGTTGGGATGCAGGGAAACATCAGATGTTCTGTAGAGAATGTTTTCATCAAATGTAACTCTGACATCGTCTTCCGAAACTGACTTCCAGCATGTCCTGTCATATGATGCGTATACCTTCATGACCGGCTTGTAGCGTTTGACGCTGTAATCCAGTTCATCAGCGATCTGCGTGTGAATATCAGGTCTCGTGCCGTCTGTCATATACCGGTACGCATCCTGTTCACCGAGTGTGATCCTGCGTTTACCGGTCAGCCCGTTGTATTTCTTTTTGATCTCCAGAAATACGGGAGTTCCTTCAGTTGGTTCAACGTATGACCGTATGCGCATCTTTTCTTTATATTCAGGATGTTCCAGACTGTTGATGACCATTCTGTCATCAGCCGTATCGCAATAGACGTTGTACACGGTGTAGCGATGATACACATCCGGAACAAGCCTGCTGCCTGCACGTTCCATAAATTCTCTGACCTGTGCATGGTTCATTCTGTATTTGTATTCTGTTCTGAGAAAACTTTCGATCACATTTGTCATATCCTGTTCCTCCTGACAGCTGTTAGTTTATAGAAACAGGATGGAAGTTAACTGACCGCTTTCTGAAGGAAATGTGAATTCTTAAGAAATTATTTTTCACAAACGTGAATCTGAAACATGGTAATATGAATAGGCTTTAACGGAGGGACATTATATGAATCGTTTAGCCGGGTCATTCCTGCTTTCCGTACTGCTGTGCTTCAGCATGGCAGGCTGTGCTGCAGAAAATACTGCTGAGCAGACAGGAACAGATGATGTCAGTGAAGTCAGAAATACAGTCGATGCGTATCTCAGCTCACTGGAAGACGGTGATCTGCAGAAATCAGCCGATTATCTTGCAGACAACAGTAAAGTTCACCAGCTGATGGAAGAGTACGAGCAGCAGACATCACCGATCCTTGAAATATTCGGTGATATTGAGATGACCGATGAACTGAAGGATCAATATGAACATTTTGCCGATCAGATCGTTACCCTTTCGTTCCGGTCGCATGAGATCGGTGAGATCACGAAGATCAGTGATACGGAATATCAGGTTCAGGCAGATATCACTTCTGTTGATTATGATGATGTAAGTCATGCGGTCAGATCATTTCTGTCATCCGGCCGTGATCAGATCCTGACGGAAGAAAAAAAGAAAGAACTGAAGAAGATCTATGATGAACAGGGTCAGACAGCGCTTGACAATGCGATCCTGTCAGAAATGTTCGATTATATGACTGTGCATTTTGATGAAATCGCAAAAGACTGCTCGACGGTCAAAATCACAGCAGTATTCACAGTCACAAAAGAAAACGACGTCTGGAAGATCTCCGACGCCGGTTCCGGTCAATAAGATGATGCCGCATCAAGAAAATGCGGCTTTTTAAATGTTCAGTTCACATACGGCAAACAATACTGTTTTGCCGCGGATCCTGATCCTGTCGCCATCAGGTTCACAATAAAGTGTTCCGCCCCTCTTTGATGCCTGATAAGCGGTGATGGATGGCTTGTTCAGAACCTTTGCCCAATAATCAGCCACCTGGCAGTGAGCAGATCCGCAGACAGGATCTTCAATGATGCCTGCTTTGGGACAGAAGCTCCTCGTGACGCAGTCCGCATCCCTGCCTGGTGCTGTTGCATGCTGAAGCCTGCCGGGAAGCTTTTCTACAAGCGCAATATCGGGCTGCATCGTTCTGACGACCTCTTCATCATCATAGATGCAGATCAGATCCATGCCCATAATGGCTTTGCTTGGTCTGACGCCGAATGCCTGTTCCATTTCATCCGTCACTTCGATCTCATGCAGTTCATATGTCGGAAAGTCCAGCTCATATGTATCCCCGACTCTGCTGACTTTCAGATTGCCGCTCATGGTCGTAAATTCGACGGACTGTGCTTCGGTTTCATAATAATTCAGCAGCACCGATCCGGCGGCCAGTGTTGCATGCCCGCAGAGATTGATCTCGACTGTCGGAGTAAACCAGCGAAGGCGGTAGATACTACCTTCTTTTACTGTAAATGCGGTTTCGGAAAGATTGTTTTCCGCCGCGATCTGCTTCATGAGAGACTCATCCGGCCATTCATCAAGCACGCATACAGCTGCCGGGTTTCCCTGAAACAGCTGATCGGTAAATGCATCTACAAGGTATTGTCTGATCATATTTGTTTTCCTCTTCATCAAAGGCAGCCATGCGGCTGCCCTGATCATTATTTCAGCAGATTCTTCAGAAGCTTCTTCGCAGAGCGTACACCCATATTGATGAGCTCGTTCTGAAGCTTGTTGGATGCTTTTCTGGCAAGTTTTTCTTCCCAGGTCTTTTCATTGGCTTTCTTCGCAGCAGCGCGTTCTTCTGCTTTGCGGCGTGCCTCTTCTTCTTTTTCAGCCTGTTTTGCGGCTTCAGCTTTTGCCTTCATCTCTTCTTCCGCAGCGTAGATCTCAGGCAGATCTTCATAAGCTGACTGGGCATCCATGACACGCTCATATTTGCCGTAAATTGAGTCTGTCTCGATCGCATATGCAACACGGTTGGGATCTGCCACTTTCATGGATGAATGCGGCGGAAGGATCTTTGTCTTCTGTACGATCGTCGGAGCGCCGTCTTCATCAAGCGCTGATACAAGTGCCTGTCCTGTCTTAAGGGCAGTGATCATTTCAAAGGTATCAAATTCAGGGTTTGCTCTGAAGGCATTGGCTGCGGATTTGACATTCTTGATCTCGCTGGGTGTGTATGCGCGCAGTGAATGCTGGATACGGTGCGAGAGCTGGGCAAGTACGGAGTTGGGGATATCCATCGGATTCTGGGTAATGAAGAATACGCAGACACCCTTGGAACGGATCAGTCTGACAGTCTGTTCGATCTGCTGCAGCAGCTGTTTGGGAGCTCCGTCAAACAGAAGATGCGCTTCATCAAAGAAGAATGCGATCTTCGGCTTTTCAACATCGCCTACTTCAGGGAGTCTGTCATACAGCTCGTCAAGCATCCACAGCATGAATGTGGAGTACAGCAGAGGATGCTGGAACAGTTCATCGCACTCGATCATATTCATGACGCCGAGTCCGTTTTCCGTAACCATCCAGTCATTGATATCAAGCGCAGGTTCACCAAAGAATTTGTCTCCGCCTTCCGTTTCGAGTTCAAGCAGTTTTCTCTGGATCGCGCCGACGCTCTGTTTGGCAATGTTTCCGTACTTTGATGTGTATTCCTTGTAATGTTCACCGACATAGAGGGTCATTGCCTGAAGATCCTTCAGATCAATGATATCCAGTTCCATATCCTGGGCTACACGGAAAATGATGTTCAGCACGCCCTGCTGGGCATCTGTCAGGTCCATGATCCTGCTCAGCATCATCGGTCCCATCTGCTGCATGACAGCACGGATCGGATGACCGGCTTTCTGATATATATCAAAGAAATGAACGGGATATTTCCTCACATCATATGATTCAAGTCCCATGCTCTGCCAGCGTTCACGGATACCGTCCTCGTCACCCGGGACGATCATTCCGGTCAGGTCGCCTTTGATATCGGCAATGACTGTCGGAACACCGAGTTCACTCAGTGATTCTGCGATGACTTTCAGGGTAACCGTTTTACCTGTACCGCTTGCTCCGGCAATGAAGCCATGACGGTTCATTTGTGCAGGATTCAGATAGATCTCTTTGTCTCCTGCTTTACCGATCATAATCTTGTTGTCTTTGATCATATTTTCTCTCCTATCGGATCATTACTCCGCCGGCTTCCCTGATTTTGAGAACGTAGCTGCATCCCTTTCCGAATACGGATTCCATCAGGGAGATATATGCTTTAAGCAGATCATCCGGTACGAATGCCTGTATTGTTCCGGCAAATCCGCCGCCGTGAACTCTGTATGCGCCTCTGTCCTTCAGAACTTCTTCACTGAGTGCCAGTCCGACTGCCAATGACTGATGCTTTGTATCAGACGGTACGCATATATTCTGAAGATATTTCCAGCTGGAAGTTCCTGATTCTTTGATCAGACGGAGCAGTTCATCTGTATTTCCGCTGCGCAGTGCATCTGCTTCATCTGCTGCACGTTTTGTTTCATTCAGGAAATGATATGCACGCAGGAATGATCTGTCGCCAGCCTGTTCGCGGATTTCTTTTGCATGCTTGAGAAGATCCTCCATTGTGACCTTATGAAGCTTCTCAGCTCCGCAGATCCTTGCGGCAGCGTACATTTCCTCCGGGATCATTGTGTATTCGTCAGACAGATCAGCATGCGACTGTTTGCAGTCGGTCAGTACCAGGGACAGATGGTCTTTTTCCAGATCCCAGTTCAGACGTTCGATTTCAGGATGTGCAGGATCATCAAAGTCGATGGCAACACATCCGCCGCATGCGCTGGCTGTCTGGTCCATCAGGCCGCTGCCTTTGCCGAAGTATACGTTTTCGGCATACTGTCCGATGATCGCGATCTCGACCGGTGAAACTTTTCCTTCATTGTAAAGACCGGAGAATATTGTACCGATCAGCACCTCAAACGCTGCGCTGCTCGACATGCCAGAGCCCGGAAGGACCTGGCTCTGGGCAAAGATCCTGACGCCGCCGATCTGATATCCTCTGTTTACAAAGCCTGCTGCAATGCCTCTGATCAATGATTCGGTTGTATTCTTTTCATCTTCTCTGACAGACAGGTCAGAGAGATCAACAGGTTTGACCGTATAACCGGGGCTTTCATAAACCACCATCATATCATCTGTTTTCACTGCTGCTCCGGCTGTATCCAATGAGATCGCAGCCGCAAGAACACGTCCGTTCTGGTGGTCCGTATGGTTGCCGCCGATCTCTGTTCTGCCGGGTGCGCTGAACAGATGAACGTCTTCCTCATTGCTGAAGTGTTCAAGCAGAGCAGTCCAGCGTTCTTTTTCCTGCTGCAGTTCATGTTCTGAGTAAACTTCTGCCAATGGTGATTCTTCCGATATGACCAGCTGTTTCATATCACTTGCTTTCATGATCTAAACCTCCTGTAGAAAGATGGTATTCTGTTGTATTTGAACGTGTCTCACCCTGTTTCAGCAGCGGTGTTTCTGCATCATCCAGATTGACCGCATCCGGTACATATTGTGTTTCAAAGCAGACGGAACTGCGCCATGGGAATACTCCGCCCTGTTTTCCGTGAATGGAATCCCCGTTCAGGAAATTGGATGAATACAGGTGGAAGCCCGGCAGGTCTGATATGATCTTCATCGTCATATCCCTGTTTCTGCAGGTGACCATCGTACGCATACCCTTTCCCGGTACTTCGAAATGATGGTCATATCCGTTTCCGTTTCTGATGAATTCATCATCAGCATCGATCCGTTCACCAAGAAGGTGCGGTGTGCGGAAATCAAAAGGCGTTCCTTCGACGCTTAACGCGCTTCCGTACGTCAGTCCATCCGGATCGACCCTGCGGAAGTGATCGGCGTCTGTCTGTATTTCATGATCCAGCGCAGTATCAGAACACGGTCCGTTCAGATTGAAGAATGCATGATTGGTCATTGAGAACAGCGTATCTGATCCGGCTGTGCCTGTGTATGTCACTGACCAGCCGTCATCCAGCAGTCTGTATTCGGCAGTGACATGCAGATCACCGGGATATCCCTGTTCACCATCTTCACTGAACAGCCTGCATAACAGGTGATCCTCATGCATTTCCACATCCCAGAAACGATCGGAAAAGCTGATCAGTCCACCATGAAGTGAGTTGGGACCGTTGTTGATCGGCAGATGATATACCTTGCCGTTCAGTGTAAATGTTCCTTTGGATATTCTGTTGCAAACTCTTCCGACAGAACCGCCCATATAACGCACTTCATTCTGATAGCCCTTTACTTCTGTAAATCCCTGAACGATATCCCGCTCGAGCGGTCTGTAAACAACACTGACAAGCGTGGCACCGAAATCAGTTACCGAGAGCTCAATATTGTTGTTTCTGATCGTATACAGCTTGGCCTGAAGCCCTTCATTTGTTGTTCCGAATTCTCTGCATTCCATGTTATCTCACCAGCTTATCAAACGCATCTTTTGCGGCATTCTGCTCTGCCTGTTTTTTTGATGATCCGCTTCCGGTACCCATGATCAGGTCATCCACAATGACATTCATCACGAATGTCGGGGAATTGGACGGACCGCTTTCAGATACGAGTTCATAACGGACAGTACGTCTGTTGTCAGTCTGTACATACTCCTGGAACTTTGTTTTGTAGTCGTGGATCGTCTCGACATGATCGGGATGTTCCAGCTGCGGAGTAACCACTTCATCAAGAATGTTGTCAACAGCGTGCATTCCCTGATCAAGATAGAGCGCTCCCAGGAATGCCTCGAACATATCGGCGATGATCGCATTTTTGTTTCTTCCGCCGGTCTTCTCTTCACCGCTGCCCAGCAGCAGATAATCATTCAGCTTGAGCTGTCTTCCATATGCGGCCAGTGCCTTTTCATTGACCAGCTGTGCTCTCAGTTTAGTCATCTGTCCTTCAGACAGTGCAGGTTTCAGCGGAAATATATGTTCACTGCTCCAAAGCTGCAGGACTGCGTCTCCCATAAATTCAAGACGCTCATTGTCCAGTCTGGAGCGGTGTTCGTTCGCATAAGATGTGTGCATGAAAGCCTGACGAATCAGATCAGCATCATTGACGGTAATCCCTCTGTTTTCCAGCCATTTGATAATATCTTTCATCGTAAACCTCCTAATCCATATAGCTTGCAGGCGTGCACCGGCTGATCAGTTCCCTGTATTCTTCAGGATATGCAATGATCTGTTCGGCATCTTTCCTTGCCTGGGCTATGATACGCGTATCTTCAACGGGATTGCCCAATATAAAATCCGGAAGACCGCTTTGTTTCGTTCCAAGTATATCACCGGGTCCTCTTAACCGTAAATCCTGATAAGAGATTTCAAATCCGTTTGTTGTTTTTTCAAGTATCTCAAGACGTTCCATGACTTTTTCATCCTGAGAGCCTGTCAGCAGCCAGCAGTAACCCTGCTCGGAACCTCTTTGTACCCTGCCGCGCAGCTGATGGATCTGCGACATGCCGAATCTGTCCGCATCATAAATGATCATGCCTGTTGCATTGACGACATTGACGCCGACTTCGACGACTGTAGTGGATACGAGCACAGAGATATGTCCTGCCTCAAAGTCACTCATGATCTGCTGTTTTTCTTCTGATGACATGCGCCCGTGCAGAAGTCCGACAGGATATTTTT
>CAMOPG010000035.1:0-17846 GCA_946622165.1 uncultured Erysipelotrichaceae bacterium | reverse complement strand
GCCGGTCATCTCAGTCAGAGCAGTTTCTGCCGGCTGTGCTGTTTCTTCAGGTGCAGCTGCAGCTTCAGCTGTTGCCTCAGGACTTGCTGTTTCAGCAGGTGCAGCAGGACTTGTCTGTGCGCATCCTGCGATCATGAGTGCAGCGATCCATGCAGCATAGTATTTCTTCATGAAATTCTTTCCTCCTGGAACATAACAGATGTTCCATTTTGAATATACGTTATCACTGCTGAAAAAACCATATCTATCTTTTTCAGATTTATTAAGGTGATCATTGTATTATGGCCAATACCTGCTGCGGCAGACAGCACTGAACAGATGATATTCATGTCAAGAATGCATCAGGCAATAAGAAAAACCGCATCTCTGCGGTTCATTTCGTGACGCGTACGGGATTCGAACCCGTGAATGTCGCCTTGAGAGGGCGATGTGTTAAGCCGCTTCACCAACGCGCCAGATAAGGGAACTGATGTTCCCTTGATCTGTCTAGTACTATGCTAACGCTTTTTTCGCAGTTTCGCAAATCTCTGTGAATGCTTTTTCATCATGAATTGCGATTTCGCTCAGCATCTTGCGGTTCATGTTGACACCAGCAAGCTTGAGACCATGCATCAGCTGGGAATAGCTGATGTCATTCATTCTTGCTGCAGCATTGATACGTGCGATCCAGAGCTTGCGCATTTCACGCTTGAGCTTTCTGCGGTCGATGTAAGAATACTTCAGGGAATGCATTACCTGCTCATGAGCTGTTCTGTACAGAAGATGTTTGCTTCCGAAGTAGCCCTTAGCAAGCTTTAATACCTTCTTACGACGGTTCCTCGTCGGTGTTGATCCTTTAACTCTCATCTCTCATTACCTCCGATTAGCCCTGCAGCAGCTGTCTGTCGCGCTTAACATCACTTGCATTCATCAGTGTGCCCTTTGACAGATGTTTCTTCTGTTTGTGTGTTTTGTTTGCTGCGAAGTGTGATACGTAGTTGTGCTGAATTGCGATCGCACCTGTGCCGGTAATCTTAGATCTCTTAGCGAAGGTCTTCTTCGTCTTCATCTTGATCTTCTTAGGTTTCTTAGCCTTAGCTTTCATGACTTGTTCCTCCTGTTCTGCTTATTTCTTTTTGGGAGACAGTACAACTGACATCGTATTGCCTTCCATGCTGGGCTGTTTGTCAACCACAGCAATGTCGGAGATCTGCTCAATAAACCGTTTCATGACAGTTTCACCAACTTCTTTTCTGGTGATCATACGTCCGCGGAATCTCATATCGACCTTGACTTTCTGACCGTCTTCGATCCATGAACGTGCATGCTTCAATTTCGTGTCAAAATCATGATCATCAATGACGGGAGACAGACGAAGCGGTTTGATTTCAGTCACATGCTGCTTCTTCTTGGATTCACGTGCTTTCTTCTGCTCATTAAAGCGGTGTTTGCCGTAGTCAAGAATCTTGCAGACAGGCGGCTTTGCATTCGGAGCAACACAATAAAGGTCAAGTCCGAGATCATACGCCTTCTCAATAGCTTCTCTTCTCATCATTGTTCCGAGCTGCTGTCCATCAGGTCCGATGACAAGCACTTCACGGAAGTGAATGTTTTCATTTACCAGTTCTTCCGGTACATTCCGTTTCGGTTTAACGTATTGCAAGTATCCCTCCTGTAAAAGAAAGCAGGTACAGAAGCCGCACCTGCCAATGAATACAGTATACTCATTTTCGGCATATACCCAGATCCTCAGGACCTCGGGTGAGAAGCGGCGCTTCTGCTTTCCGTTTTCTGATTACTTGAAAATATTACCAAGTATGCAAATAGATGTCAACAGATATTTTACATTTCAAAGCCGGTCACATTAACAGAGACTTCGCTTGTTTTGAATCCGGTCATGAACAGGATGTTTTCATAGATCTTATTCTGTACCTGTTCACATGTTGCGTTGATATTGGCACCATACTTCACATGGATATCTGTTTCGATCTTCAGTTTGTTGTCAGCGATTCTGACAATCACTGCTTTGGAAAATGAAGACTTTTCCGCACGTTCTGCATGATCCAGATCGTCGATCGTAATTTCAGCGATCGATTTGAATACGGATTTGTTGATCGCGATAATTCCGTTCTCGGAACTGTCTTTATTCAGGATTACATAATCTACAGCCATATTTCTTAATCTCCTTCAACGATTATAGCAGGTTTCTTCAATTTCTGCTGAAGATACGCAGTACTTCATGGACCAGCTGCACTTCCAGAGCCGGTTCCGCTTTGAACAGACTATCATAGTCCGGATAAGCATGTTCGATCCGTTCAATAAAGAATTTGAACGCATTCATGACATCAAGCATCTTTTCTTCATAGATGATCTCAATGGTTCCTGCCCTGACAAGCGCTCCGGCAAGGACGCCAAGGAAGAAGTATCTCGCCTGGTCCGCCTGATCTTCATCATAATGCATGAACCGTTCCAGATACCATCCGTTGCGGATGATCAGTTTTCTGATCACACCGACAAAGTCACTGAAGTCCTCGATATTGCTGCCGGGCTGGATCGCAAACAGCATGACAAAGAATACATGCCATTCAAAATCCTGGTTCATCATCAGCTGCATATGATCGCCCAGCACACGGCAGAACGGATCGTCGCTCTCATAAGGATGTTCCAGCTTCAATTCAGAACTGAAGTCGATATCTGTATCAGACAGGTAATTCAGATGTTCCAGGTAATCCAGCATCCTTTCCCTGCCCCGCTCCGTATTCAGGAAATCCCTGATATAGATATACTGGGACAGGATCGATGAACACTTTTTGAAATCCGTGCGGAAGCCGACGGATTCCTTCATCTTCTTATTTACCAGCTCATTGATCGAGCTTGCCAGCATGATCTTGAAGCTTTCCTGATTCATGCCGATCGCCGCATGCCTTGATTCATTGGAGATCTCGTTGTACATGATCTCAAGCTGGCGGTCTACTACATCAAGATTATCCCTTACTGCACCAAGCATATTCTTCATGAACTTGTCATATACGACAAAGTCCGGATTTTTATATACGACTTCATGCTCGATCTCACTCCAGAACCTGTGTACCAGAGACTTGATCTGCAGTTCAAAATTGATGCGTTCACTGTTGAACATATAGTAGCCGTCGATCCTGTAGATCGTAAAACCGTTTCTCTGTGTCTGCGGCTGCGGCATATGCATGTTCAAAAGAATATTCGGATCTTCAAGTGATTTGCTGAATCCGCTGCCGTCGATCTTGAAATGATGAAACAGACTGTTGTAGATCTCTGCTTCATTCCTGATAAACTGACACTCGATCGTCACCCCGACCAGATCCGACAAATACATCAAAGCATCACGAGGATGATCAAAATGAAGGTAGAATTTATTTCTTAAGAGTTTTTCTCTGAGGCTTTCCCTCGTCTTGATCCTGGTATGAACAGAAACGACTGATGTACCCGGCACAGCACAGATGCTCTCAAAATAGCTGCGGATCGTGTTCTCCGCATATGCATAGGTTGCCTGGTGCATGTCATATTCCTCGATGACAGATTCAATGAAAGAAAACATTTCGAGTTCCATAAGTCACCTTCTTCGCAAACGTTTGGGATATTTATTCTTCAGCATACGTCCGTCAGATCTGCCTCCGGCAAATACATGACCTTTATATGCGACTCCGTACCATCCTTTATCAAGAGGAATGGTCAGTGTTTCTCCATGTATATATTGTACCAGTTGTTCATTACTGAGATCATAAACTTTTCTGAAAGAATGTGCTGCTGAGGCATAGAATCCGTGATCCGGTTCAAATCTGCTGCCCTTCACTTCTCCAAGCAGTACTCCGAAGCGGACCAGACGGCACGGATTCACTGCCGCAAACGGCAGATCACTCCCGTAGATCCTTCCGTTCCTGCTGTAAAGATACCTGTAGGGCTGATCAAGCTGTTCCTTCAGGAACTGCATGACCGTACTGTCGATCTTTTCAGACTTCATCTGCTTCAGTTCTTGATTACTGCCTTCTCCATCTTTCTTCATGCGGCAGACAAAATGGCCTTCGCCGTATTCAGAAGGAAGTATGCGCAGTACGCCATCCAACTTCCGGCTTTTCAAGGTATGCGGATAAACATCCGAAATCGGATCGATTTTCATATCAGAATGTGCACTAAGGAAATCAATAACAGTGTTTTCGTTTTCAATTTCATTCAATGTGCATGTCGAATACACCAGGATCCCTCCCGGTTTCAGTGTCTCATAGGCATTGTTCAGGATCATCAGCTGCCGTCTTGCACAGGCATTGACGTTCTCAGGAGACCATTCATCACATGCCTCGGGATTTTTGCGGAACATACCCTCCCCTGAACACGGTGCGTCACACAGCACATAATCAAAGTACTCAGGGAACGCTGAAGCAGCGTCTCTTGTATCGCAGTTGATGATGCATGTATTGGCTGCTCCGTGTTTTTCCAGGTTCTCTGCGAGGATCATCGCCCTGGAAGACTCATATTCATTGCAGACAAGAAAACCATCCTGACCCATCCGTTCAGCGATCTGAGTCGACTTGGATCCTGGTGCAGCACAAAGATCAAGTACTCTTGAGCCTGGCTTTGGATCAAGTATCTCCACAGCCGCAGACGCGGATGTTTCCTGCACGTAAAACAGTCCGGCAGTATATGCCGGCAGTTCGTACAGCTTTACATCATCCGGAAGGATCCATGAATTTGATGCATACGGGTTCCTGACCCATTCAAAGTCCAGTTCTTTCCGGAGAAATGATTCGTTTGTTTTTAATGTATTGACACGAAAACCCCTGACCGGCTTCATTTCCATCGCCTTCAGGTATTCGTCTATTCTGTCTCCCAGCAGATCACGCATCTGCGCAAGAAATTCATTTTTCAGCATTCAGTATCTTCCTGACAGTATTTCTGTCCAGTTCCAGCTGCATGATCAAATTCGTCCTGTTCTTGAAATTCTGTTCATCCCTGATAAACTTCACAAATTCAATCACAAGTGTTTCTCCGTACAGATCCCCTTCATAATCCAGGATATGCACTTCCAGTGAAAGAGCCTGCGTATAGTTGACTGTCGGATTGTGTCCGAGATTTGCCATTGCGGCATACGGGATCCCCTTGATGTATGCACGGACGGCATAGACGCCGTGTCTGGGCTCCAGGTATTCAAGATCCACGTCGATATTGGCAGTCGGAAATCCGAGTGAAGCACCTACATGACGGCCATGGATCACTTTTCCTTCGATCGCATAAGGATGTCCCATCAGTCTGGCAGCTTCATCGACTTCACCTGCTTCGATCAGTCTGCTGATACGCGTTGAGGAGATCTTTTCGCCGTTGTCCGTGACCGCATCCACGACTGCTACATCAAACAGTCCTTCTTCCCTGAGCGTGTCGCAGCTGCCCTGTCCTTTAAATCCATAATGGAAATCAAAGCCGCATACTAGTGCTTTGATATTGCACGGCAGGATCACCCGTTCCACAAAATCATGCGGACTCAGCTTTGACATCTCTTCCGTGAATTTCAGAATATAGATATTCTTGATGCCGGACTGCATCGCAAGGTTGATGCGCTGCTTCATCGTGGTGATATGCTTGACGGTCATATCCTTGCGGATCGTCACCCATGGGTCCGGATCAAATGTGATCAATGCGCTCTCGCATTGATGTTCATGTGCCAGTTCGATCGTTTTCTTGATCAGTGCCTGATGACCAAGATGCAGACCATCAAAGTAACCGATGCATGCGGCAGCCGGTTTGTAGTTTCTGTTTTTATCATTCAAATCAATATACTGTATCCGCATCAGAACAATCCTCTCTCACAATGATAATATCCGTTATCCCGTTTTCCGTATACTGCGATCAGTCTGCCTTCCGAAAGAATGCCGACGTATTCACAATCCGCGTCAAGTTTCAGATCTCTCCCGTTTCTGACATAGTCCGGCAGGTCTGTTTCGATCAGTCTGATGTCCGGATTCAGAACATCCTCCGGCTTCAGAAAGACGGGATCTGTTTCAAGCTGTTCGAAGGTCATTGCCTGATCCAGAGTCAGATTATCGATGCCTGTACGCTTCAGCGCACTCATACAGCCAAGTTCATTCAGCTTCCGCGCATAATCCGTGATCAGCGTCCGGATATACGTACCGGAAGAAACAACAGCGTCCATCGCATACCGATCGCCTTCGATATGATGCACCTCCAGGTGATCAACACAGATTTCTCTCGGTGCGCGTTCGATGGTCTTTCCTTCTCTGGCATATTCATACAGTTTTCTGCCGTTGACCTTGATTGCGGAATACATCGGGGGAATCTGCAGGCTGTGCCCTGTCATAGACCTGCTGACTTCATCCAGCTCTGTCTGCGAATGTACAGAAGGCATGCGCTCTTCGACGGTATTTCCCCATATATCTTCTGTTTCCGTAGCCCTGCCAAGCAGAAACTCTGCCTGATAATGCTTATGATTGCATACGCAGTACGGCAGCAGTTTTGTATATCGTCCTGTCAGTATGATCAAAAGACCCGAAGCATTCGGATCAAGTGTTCCCGTATGACCGATCTTGCGCTCATGCAGGATCCTGCGGCAGCGGGCAACCGCATCGAATGATGTGATCCCGGCCGGTTTGTTCAATAGTATGACTGCGTCCATCCGTGGGCAATTATAACAACTTAATGCTATAATGGCAAAACAAGGAGGCGCAATGTCGTTCAGAAAAATAATGTCCTCACTCAGAAAAGCCGATACCGACTATCATATGATCGATCATAATGACCGTATCTGTGTCGGTGTTTCAGGCGGCAAGGATTCTGTACTGCTGCTGCAGGCGCTTGCACAATACCGGCGCGTCAAACAGCATTACGATCATTGCGACTTCACCGTGATCGGCATCCATCTGAATATGGGGTTTGAAGGCGAAGATATCTCTCCCCTTTCACAATATTTCAAAGAACGCGGGATCGAACTGATCACCATAGATACCGACCTGTATGAAACACTTCTTCATTATCCGAAGAATAACGGGAATCTCAGCTGTTCCAGATGTTCTGCCCTGCGCAAAGGTGCTTTGACGAATGCCGCGGCAGAATACCAATGCAATAAGATCGCGCTTGGACATCATGGGGACGACGCTGTTGAAACACTGCTGATGAATATGATCCACGGCAGCAGGATCTCCGTTTTTGAACCGGTCAGCCATCTTTCCTATTCCGGCATGGATATGATCCGTCCCCTGATCTATGTGCATGAAGACGAGATCAGAAAGGCCGTTGAAGAAGAACTGCAGATCCCTGTTGTCAAAAGCGGATGTCCCAACAATGACCGCACAGCCAGATCGGCTGCCGGCGAGATCCTCCGGGAAATTTATAAACGTTATCCCAATGCTGAAAAAAACATGCTGTCTTCCCTGTCAAACCTTGAGAATGTCAGCCTCTGGAAGAAATTCAAAGGATAATAGCCTTGACAATGATAAATATCTGATTAATAATCGAAGTCGTTAAAGTAAATCGGTAGAGGTAGCGGCGCAGATAAGTACCCTGTGGAGTCGGCAGACTTTGAACCAGGCGAAAGGCAATCGCCGCCGAACATAGATGACAGGCATGTCACTGTGTGGGGATACGGAAAAAATCTGTATCACTCCTTCATCCACAGATGAAGAGGCGCTATTACTTATGGATAACTCCCGTATGTGATAGCATACGGTTTATTTTTTGCAAGGAGGAAGTTATGAAGAACTTAAGAAACACACTGATTCTCACATCCTGTCTGCTGCTTGCCGGCTGCAGTTCATCCGCTGCACCTGAAACATCAACAGGTTCCAATACACAGAGTGAAGACAAAACTGTACTGCGTGTAGGTATGGAATGCAACTACGCTCCGTTCAACTGGACAACGACTGAAGCAGGAGAAACCGCAAAGCAGATCTCTTCCGTTGACTTCTGCGACGGTTATGACGTCGTGATCGCAACAGAGATCGCTGAAGGACTCGGCATGGATGTTGAGATCGTCAAGACAGACTGGGATAACCTGATCCCTTCCCTGAACAACGGTGAGATCGATGCGATCATTGCCGGCATGACAGATACACCGACAAGACGTGAGTCAGTCAACTTCACGACTCCGTACTATATATCGGAAGAAGTCGTCATCGTCCGCAAGGATTCCGATGTTGCAGGCATTACATCCATTCAGGAACTGTCCGGCAAGAAGGTCGTCGGCCAGATGGGCACACTGTATGATGAGATCATCGATCAGATCAACGGCGTCATCCACGTTGAAGCAGCTACTGACTTCCCTGCAGCGATCAATGCACTGCAGCACGGTGATGTTGATGCTGTCACATCCGAACTCCCTGTAGCGATCGGCGTTACATCCGCAAACAGCGACCTCGCATTCATTCAGTTCGAAAAAGGCAAAGGCTTTGCCGGTGAAGAAGATGCTACAGTATCCATCGCTGTTTCAAAGGACAATGCTGAACTGCAGGCAAAGATCCAGGAGATCCTTGATACGATCAGCGAAGAAGACAGAAACAATATCATGCAGGCAGCTGTTGAACGTCAGCCTGCTGTCAACGAATAAATCATGAAGTTCTGGCAGATCTGCCTGAACATCCTGTCCACTTACGGCCAGAGCTTCCTGCTGGGAATCAGAATGACACTTCTGATCTCCCTGTCAGGAACACTGATCGGTCTGATGATCGGTCTGCTGGTCGGAGGCTTCAGAGCAGTTACACTGGACTATACGGCTTCAAAAGCCGCAAGGATCCTCAAAAAGATCTTTGATATCATCACGAAAATCTATATTGATATATTCAGAGGAACGCCGATGATGGTACAGGCAGTGTTTCTGTATTTCGCCCTTCTGAACGTCATTCACTGGGATAAGCTGACTGCAGCCATCGTTGTCATATCCATCAATACCGGTGCCTACATGGCAGAGATCATCCGCTCGGGTATTCAGGCTGTAGATAAAGGACAGACTGAAGCAGCGAGAAGTCTCGGCATGTCGAACGCGCAGACGATGATGGAAGTCGTCCTGCCGCAGGCAATCGTCAATGCCTTCCCTTCGATCGGCAATGAATTCATTGTCAATATCAAGGACTCATCAGTTCTGATGATCATCTCGATCAGCGATCTGATGTTCCAGGCAAAATCCATTGCAGGAACGACATATCACTTCGAACAGACATATTTTGTAACAGCAATGATCTATTTCGTTCTGACAAAGACCGCTTCTGTCATTCTGAACTACATTGAAAAGAAAATGAACAACAGAACAGTCAGTCTGCCCCAGTCAGTCACAGATCCGAAAAACATGAATCTTGCCAATAACGGGGAGGACTGATATGACACAGCAGAACATTGTAGAGATCCGCAATATTCACAAGCGGTTCGGAGATCTTGAAGTACTGAAAGGTGTTGACTTCGATGTCAGACAGCAGGAAGTTGTCTGCCTGATCGGTAAATCAGGTTCAGGCAAATCGACCTTACTGCGCTGCATCAACCTTCTGGAAAAACCGGATGACGGAGAGATCAGAGTATTCGGTGAAGATATCCTGCATATCCGGAATGTTGACGCATACCGTTCCAAAGTAGGCATGTGTTTCCAGCAGTTCAATCTGTTCAACAACATGAACGTCCTGAAGAACTGCATGATCTCACAGGAACGCGTACTGAAGCGCCCTGCTGCAGAAGCGCGTGAAAAGGCACTGTATTACCTGAATAAAGTCGGCATGTCGGAATTTATCCATGCGGACAGCAGAAACCTCTCAGGCGGTCAGAAACAGCGTGTAGCGATTGCCAGAGCGCTCTGCATGGACCCGAAGCTCATGCTGTTTGATGAGCCTACCTCAGCGCTTGATCCCGAAATGGTCGGTGAAGTACTGAACGTCATGAAACAGCTGGCTGATGAAGGTCTGACGATGATCATCGTCACACATGAAATGAACTTCGCACGTGAAGTCGCAGACAGAGTCGTGTTCATGGATCAGGGTGTGATCGAAGAAGAAGGTTCACCTGAACAGCTCTTCCTGAATCCCCTGTCACCAAGAACGGCAGAATTTCTTGCAAGATCCATCCACTGATCAAAAGTTCCGGTTCGTCCGGAACTTTTTTCAGTTACAATGGTCTCATGCTGAAGCGTGTTTATATCGAGATCACCAGTGCATGCAACCTCAGCTGTTCCTTCTGTACGGTTTCCGAAAGAGAGCGGATGTATATGGACAGCAGTTTTTTTGAAGCTGTAGTCGGACAGGTCTCTGAGATCACTCCGTATATCTGTCTTCATGTTCAAGGTGAACCCCTTCTGCATCCTGAGATCGATGCGTTCCTGTCTGTCTGTGACCGGTACGGCATGCAGGTACAGCTTGTGACAAACGGCATTCTCATCAGCCGTCTCAAACCTCACGACTGCATCCGCAAAGTGTCTTTCTCCGTCCAGTCCATTGAATTTATGAAGCTTTCTCCAAAAGAATATATGGAACCGGTACTGAAGTATTGTGAACAGGCATCGCAGTATGAACGGCCGTATTGTGAGCTGCGCTTCTGGCGTACGGATCAGATGGAACTTGCTAAGACCAGGGAATGCCTGGATCTGCTGCATGAACGCTTTCCGTTTGATGAAACATCCAAACCGGGCAGCTACAGGCTGATGAACCATGTCTATGCAGACTTTTCAAAACCGTTTGACTGGCCTGATATGAAGGCAGATGTGGTGAGTCAGAATGGCACATGCCGCGGTGCACTGGACCAGATCGCGGTCCTGTGCAGCGGTAAGGTCGTTCCATGCTGTCTGGATGCTGAGGGGGTGATCGATCTTGGAAACCTCCATACAATGACACTGCGTGATATTCTCAACAGTGAGCGCTACAGATCGATCTGTGAAGGATTCCGCAGACATGAGCTTCGTGAGGAACTGTGCCGCAGATGTTCCTTCCGTACCAGATTCCGTTAACAGATGATCACATACCTGCAGCGGGTGATCCCCAGTCTGTACAGAGGTATATCCGGATCGAGATATCGTTTTGCTTCATAGTCAAAGAACATAGCAGGATCAGGTGTAAGGGATTCATGGAGCAGCTGATGCTGCAGGAGATCAAAGCATTCGTTCAAGGTATAACTGACTGAAAAACGGCATTCATACCATACTGACCTGACAGCCACGAACATCATCAGCGTGACTGTTTTTTTATCTTTGTCCTGCAAGCTGCAGCACCTCGCTTTTCTGACCGCATATCCATATCCCCTGTCCTTCCGAGATCCGGTATTTCTGTCTGACAGAAAACACATACTGGTCATGGAAACCTTCACCTGCATACAGAAGAGACATATTCTTTTTTCTGGCCGCAAATGATGATTCGCGGTAAACATCCAGCGTCATGAATATGATCATTCCTTCTTGTTCCGGTTCTTTGTTGATGATCGTTTCATCAGGATAAGCTGCACAGTATATCTCATAAAGACTTTCAAGTTCCTCCATATAGGTGGCGATCACAAGTAATGTTTCATGTGCAGGTATATCTTTCCATCTGCATGTTTTCCTGCTGACGCCCAGCGGCCTGCCTTTGCCGTGGTAATCACTCAGACATATCTTCTCAGGCATGACAGGGATCTGTTCTGATACGGATCGCGGGTATTGTGATTTGAATTCCCTGCAGCGGGTGCTGAGCCGTGATCCTGAGATCAGAGGATAAACAAAGCGCAGGATCTCTTTGCCATTGATCAGACCGAATCCGTCATGGCTTTCGCTGATACGGACATTCCGTTCGAAAAATGTACTGAGATCAGACTGACTGGTGTTCTTCAGACTGATCCTTGTCCGGAATAATGTCAGATCTCTGTAAGGAAATGAAGCGGGACCGGATGCCATGATGAGGAATCTCACATTGTATTTTTCACAGCTGTCCATGATCCTTCTCAATTTCAGATGAAGCGCATCATTCATTTCCTGCATAGATGCATAGTCCGTGATGATCACCCAAAGCGTGCGCTGACGTTCTTTTTCACAGATGACGGAGATCAGTCTTCCGATAAAATCCTGATCCATCAATGACCCGTATCCGGCGATTAACGGGCATTCAGTGATCCATGTCTCTCTGACGCCGATATCATCGATCAGACAGTATTCATATCGATCTGTCATCATCGTCATATACAGGAACGCTCTCAGGAACGAGAGCCTGACATCATGCTCCATTGCGATCACTGCGATCCCCGGAAGCATTCCTTCGATCTGCAGATACGGCTGCTGTCCTTTGTAATAGTCATCCAGGATGCCGATACTGCCATCAGGCATCGAAGCGATCTCATGGCTGTTCAGCTGATGAAGCTCTTCACGCCATATACCTTCCGTATAGATGCCCATGGATTCCCCGTACTGGATCAGATACCGCACTGCAACAGCACCTTCTGATACAGATGACAGTTCTCCTCCATAGCTCTGCAGGATCTCTCCTGTATGGCTGATCATGGCTGCAGAAGCCTCCTGCAGGACGATCTTTTTGCCTGCATATCCCCCCTTTCCGAATATGGAAGCGCCGTCACAGCGCATAATGAATTCTCCGGGTGCCTTCAGTGAATATGCTTCATCTGAATGCAGCACTTCGATAGAGTCCTGCCTGCTCTGTACACGCAGACAGATCGTGAAGCGGCAATTGGATGTGATCTGCTCATCTACGATTCCTGCAGGCTTCTGGGTCGCCAGGATCAGATGCATTCCCAGACTTCTGCCCACTCTTGCCAATGAGATCAATTCTTTCAGAAATTCAGGATATTCTTTCTTCAGTTCAGCAAATTCATCGACAAGAATGATCAGATGAGGCAGGTATGGAAGCTGTCCTTTCCATGACCTTTGATAATCATCGATATTGGATACGGTATTCCCGGATATACTCCCTGCTTCCTGAAACAGACGTTCCCTGCGCCTGCATTCGTTTGAAAAAGAAACGATGGCACGATCGATCCTGCTTTCATCAAGATTTGTCAATACACCTGCCAGATGCGGTATATATGAGTCACCATAAGACAGTGCCTGAAGGATCCCGCCTCCTTTGAAATCAATCAGTATGTACTGCAGTTCTCTCGGTGAATAGTTGACGGACAGACCCAGCAGAATGCTCAGTATCAGTTCTGATTTGCCGCTGCCTGTTGTGCCCGCGATCAGTCCATGCGGTCCCATGCCTGTTTCATGCAGATTCAGACAGATCAGGCCCCCGGAACGATCAAGCCCCAGCGGTGTCTGAATCGCTTCATAAGTATGATGGTTCAGCCAGTTCTCCCTGATCTGAAGGTCCTGCGGTTCACTGCAGTGAAACAGATCAAGAAAACCCGGATCAAGCGTTCTGTAAGAAAAATCCATCCTGTATCTGCAGTTCAGCATTGATGTCATTGAGAAATAATCCGGTTCCTTGATCTGATCTGCTGCAGCCGTCATAGAGTGACCGTTTTCTTCAAATACAACATTGCCATCAGCATATCTGACATACAGCTCATCTTCTTTCAGCCGTTCATGATTATCCATCACCCAGATCATTCTGTTTCCTGAAGGAATCTCCTGGAGCAGATCCGTATTCATCACGACATACAGCAGATTGCCTTCATACTCACCGGCATGCTGGAGAATGATGCGGCTGTTCTCAGTTATGATCATGCGCTGGCCATGATCATACAGATGCGGAATATTGCGGAGCCAGATGTGCTTCTGCTCATATTCAGCAGTACAAAGGATCCTGAGTTTCAGTGTTCCTGAAGCACTCGCATACAGTATCCGAAACAGCAGGATCCATAAATATTCTTCCGTCTGTTTGTTCTTTTGGAAGTAAATCGTCTGATATTTGGCCAGATCCCTGACAATAACGGTGTTATCAAGCCTTTTCAGTCGTTCCGGAAGCTCTATGATGCGCTGATACAGTCCGTCTGTATGACTGATCGAAAAGCGCTGGCTCAGCTGTATATCAAATACTTCTGTACCTGTTCCAAGTCTGACGGCAAAAGGATCACTAGCATATCTGCTGTAGGTGGGGTCAGGCGGATAGATCATTTCTGCCATTTTTCTGTATGTTTCCTCATAGCTTCGGATTCTGGCAGAAAGATCATCCAGATATTCACTGTACGACATGATCCTGTGCTTGATCTGTCGTTTCTGAGTGTGCCGTTCATACATCCTCTGCATCGGCATCCAGAACAACGAGCTCATCAGCATGCATACCGGCAGCATCACCATGGGAATCATTTCACTCAGCTGTCTGCCGTTCATCAGTCCGTTCCAGAGAGAAAATGAGCTTGTCACAAATGATGCCATAGCCATTGTGACTGCCGGACCGACCGTCAGGATCAGCGGCATCCGTTTCAGCGGCATGATCTGTTCCGGTTCTTCCAGTTCTTCACGGAATGTCCTTGAAGGCAGTTCTGAGTGCACGGCATTCATGTTGGCAATGACATCCGGCTCTATATGACTGAGCAGATCTGCCTGCACATCTGCATCAAGATCTACCCGGATATTTCCGCATGTATTTGCCAGCAGGATATCACCGGCCAGTATTATCCTCAGGTTCAGTACTTCGATCCGGCTGGTGATCTGCAGGTCATTGCATTCATTAACGATCCGGTTATCGACAGATAATACCCCGCTGCTGAAGGTATCCCTGATAGAACGCTCTCTTAAATTCAATGCGATATGGTGTTCTTTGATCAGCGGATGGATGATACGGATATCATCAGTTTCAGAACTGCCGGCTGTGATAACTTCTTTTCGTATCGTGTATCTGCAGAATTGATCCCAGCCCTGATCATCCTCAAACCTGATCAATACGGCTTTGAAGCCTGATTCCTTATGCTGCAAGACCGTCAGACCGATCTTGCCTGCTTCTTCAGCCTTAAGCGACTCACTCACTTCAAGCAGGATCCTTCCGTCCTTCAGTCTGATGCGGCATGTCTCATTCAGAATACTGATCGTCCTGCCAGTGCCTTCTTCAACGATGAACGTTTCGGTCCTTTTTTCCTGGATCAGCTTAATGAGCATTCCCATCCTCATATCTCACATGTACAGTGCACCGTACCCGGTATCTGCCGTCTGCAGAGGAAACGGTAATGATCGTGCTGCCTGACTGTTTCAGCAGTACCTGACCGTTCTGGTTTACCTGTGCAATACTGCTGTCCTGTGAGACAAAACTGAGTGCGGACCGCGGACAGTCTGCCGGCAGGCTTGTAATATCAATACTGCGGCTCTCCCCTGCTTTCCCGATCAATACATATTCTGCGATCATGATCTGATCGCTTTCAGGCAGCTGACTGTATGCCGGCGGTCTTTCTCTTTCCGTTCGCGTACACCTTTCTACGACATGAAAGTTTTCCATATGGATCCGGCGTCCGGGAAATACATTTGCCTGTTCAGGCTTCAGCAGGCTCATATGTCTTGAAAAGCCATATCTGCCTGCCAAGGTTCGTGAAGAGTTCAGGATGAGATCCAGGATCCACACAGCATCAGCATCACTGCATACCAGTATCCCTTCCGTGCCTCCAGCATGATCCGCAACCATATCTGCGGGCAGTGATGTCTGCAGTGCCGTATGGTTTCCCTGCCGGTCATAACTATGCACGGTGGATGTGATCTCTGCATTGATCCCTGCTTCGATCACGGCATCTGTCAGAGACAGGGATGCTGCATTCAGACTGAATGATACGGCAGTCATGAAATCGGCGGAACCGTACAGTGCAGCCTTTGACTGGCTGTCAGAATGATGGATGGCTCTCATTTTTCCGTTCCTGATCTCCATACCAAGAGAATGCTGCTGGGAAAGACTCAGTTTAGCTCTTCCTTCCGCATCCAGCTTGAGACTGACTGTACCTGTGATATTCAGAAGCGGCACTTCCGGTACAGGGATTCTGAACGAACAGAGAGGCACATCGAGTGCAGCTGTATCCCTCCCGCGTTCAAATGCTTCTTTCAGTGATTCCAGAAACCTTGCAGCATCAATATCTTTCAGATTTGCCTGACCTGATGCAAATGCATTTCTGCCGGCACTGAATGATTCATTTGTAGTGCAGTCTACGCGAAAATATCCGTATTCGACATTGCCCCTGCTGCTGTTCCACTGGTATACAGGATGCACACCGGTCAGAGAGGCATCTGCGAAGACTGTCAGCCCGCCGGGAGCTGTTCTGGTGACCTCAGCCCTGATGCCCGATGTATTGACGGTGTATGAGACTGTAAAGCCGTTTATCACATGCGTCCTGCTGTACTGCCTCGATGCCATCAGGTGGAAATAAGGGTCTGTACAGGATGTTTCTGGAACTGATTGTGTTCCATCCAGAAGATCCGTGATCTCTGCTCTTGAAAAATCAGCATCAAATGATCCGATCGCATCGATCCTGTCAATTACATCTTCCGGATCTGCGTCTTTGACCATGACGGATGTACCATTCTCCTGTTCTTGGGTGCTTTCCGCGATCACAAAAGGATGTTCCTGATCACCTGTACTGATCACATCTCCGCTTTTCACCTGCGTCCCTGCAGGGAAAAGAACGCTGGATAATTCCGGATCATATGCCAGAGGTTCTTCTTCCAGCAGATGAATGTCTTCATCCATGATGATCTGCGCGTCATGGTGCTCAAATGTCCTTGTGTTGATGTAAGTGATCACCTGATCAAGAAGATGACGAGCGTCAGATCTGTCCATCACTTCGCGCGGACGGAACCGGTTATGCTGATCAGGATCCATGAGGCCGAATGATACGGCAGACGATATGTGCTCCGGGAAACGTGAAGCTGCAAGGTCCCGGATCGTACGGTCTGATGTTTTCTTTTCCATACCGGAAAGATTGATCAGTGTGTATGCAGCCCACTCCCTGGTCAGCGGCTGCATCGGATCAAACGGATCACCCGGATCCAGGATCTTCCAGTCTGCAGCTGTCTGCACCGTCTCAAACCAGACTGATCCGCTGGGGATGTTCAGGTAATACGGAACAGATTCCTCAGAAGGAAAGATCCCTGCTTTTTCAATGATCTCACTGACCCATTCTCCCAGCAGTATTTCATCGACCGGATCAGGGCGGCATCCGCCAAGCACAATGCTCAGTGCGAATGCCGTCAATAAACAGATACTAGTACTGAATACCTTCCGCATTGGAAGTGATCGTTGTTTCCAGGGTGTCGTAGCTTGAAACTGTCATATCCAGAAATTTTGCATAGGAATCGATCGTCTCTTTCTGCACATCAAATCTTGCAGCAAACTGGTTGAAGCGTGTCCTGATCGCTTCACCTCCGTCAGATATCCAGGATACATTCGTTTCATTCATGTCACTCTTCATCCGCATCAGAAGATCATACATCTGCTGGTTCAGTGTGCGGATCGATGATGCGCATTCGCTGACCTCTGCCAGTGATATTCTCAGATTGCTCATGGTTCACCTCCTTATCCGACTGCCAGCGTACCTGCCTGCGCTGCAAGATCATCCTGCATTTCACGGTATGCCCTGGCTGAGTTTCTTAGAAATTCACTGTACTGCGTGCATAACACCGCCATCTGACGGAAATCGCCCTCAAATCTGCGGATCTGATTTGTGAAAGCTGTATTGTCTTTTCCCTCCCATCCTGCTTTCATTCTGTCAACTGCGTCAAACAGCAGCATGAACGTTCTCTGGTATTCCTGTGTTTCATCATCAATGCGTGCCGCACAGGCTTCCAGACGTTCCGGCTCAACGGTAATCGTTCTCATAACTGATTTCTCCTTTCGATAGTTTTATACGTGCTTCATATGCACTTCCCACGCATTTCAGAAAAACAGTTATTCATGAATGCCTTGAAAACAAAAAAAAGGCCGCCACTGGAGCGGTCTTCATTCAACTGAACTTATCTGTTGTAGAAT
>CAMOPG010000034.1:0-17976 GCA_946622165.1 uncultured Erysipelotrichaceae bacterium | reverse complement strand
TATTTCCATAACTGCCATGAAGGAACAGCAAAAAACGGAGAAGAGGATCTCGGTTACAATCCGGATACCGGATTCTTTGATACAGATCAGGATTTTGACAAGATCGTTGTCTTTACTTCCGAAAAATACACACTGGATGATGATCATAGAGTGGTGGAAGAACTGAGAGGACTGCTGGGAGAACATGATGATGTGACGCTGGTAGCACCTCATGTCATTGACCTTGTGGCAAAAGGCGTTGACAAGACATCTGGAATCGAATGGATCGCAGAACACTACGGTATTGAGAAAGATGAGATCCTGGTCATGGGGGACGGGGAAAACGATCTTCCTGCCGCACTGAAATATCCTTTCTCGGCAATGGCAAACAGTATGGAATCCGTACTGAAAGCAGCTTCCAGAGTGACACTGTCCAATGAGGAAGACGGCGTTGCATATGAAGTAGAACGTTCCGTGCTGAAAACGGCTGACTGAGCGCTATAATGTAATCAGAAAGAAAGCAGGTAAATCATAATGGACGCAAAAATGGAACAGAAAGCTGCTGAGATCATTCAGAGGATCCAGAACGATCCCGCACTGCAGAAAGAATTCCTCGCAGCTCCGGCAAAGACGATCGAAAAGCTTGCGGGAATCAATATTCCCGATTTCATGGAACCGATGATCGAAAAGGTGATCCGTGAACAGCTTGCCAAAGGCGCAGATGCGGCAGATCCGATGGATCTGATCCGCAAGTTCCTGAAATAAGCAATTGAAAACAGAACGATCACATCTGACAGAAATGCAGCAGAATGCAAAAAGCACTGCTGCTTTTTTCGTTTGCGGCTTTCTGAAGCACATGGTCAAGGTACGGTTCTGATGATCACTTTTTTCTGCATCCTGTTTTTATGCTAAAATCACATTAAAGAATGTAATCGGGAGGGCGGATTCTGTATGAACTCACTGCTGGTGATCCTTTCTGCAGCCATACTGTTCATGCTGGTATTGATCTCACTGGCTTTTCAGCCCAGAGTGTCGGCGAAGATCACCGGATGGCTGTTTTTTGCTGTGGCAGCGGCCGGCTTCATCATCTACGGATATGCGTTCTCCGTCCTGTATCCATCACCGATGCATGCTGTAGTACGCACGGTCTTTTCCGTATTCTGCATGTTCCTGGGAAGAAATGAGATCAGCGCGGTCAGTGCTGTTCCTGCATATCAGACGCCTGTCATGCAGATCCTGATCTACCTGGCACATCTGGGCGCGCTGTATGTTACAGCAAGCGCAGTGATCACCGGACTTGGCAGAAGACTGCTCCGTCTGGTCAACCTGCTGCTTGTAAACCGGAAGAATATCTCACTGATCTACGGAGTGTCCGACGATACGCTTTCGCTTGCCAGTGAGCTTCAGGACAGCGGGACTGTTGTCATTTTTGCGGACGATCATTATTCCGCCGACAAAGAAGCGCAGATCCTGAATATGGGAAGTCTTCTGTTCAGCGGGGACGCTGTCAGTCATCCCGGCAAAGGATTCCTGAAACAGATCGGTGCAGCAAGGCGGAACAGACATCTTCATATCTACTGCATGCAGGAAGGATCCGATCAGAACAAGATGTATGCCGAAGCGATGCGCGATGCGCTGGAAGATGCGGGAGTACCGGAGGAACGAACTTCCCTGACCATGATCACAGCCGACCAGCATACCACGGAACTGCTGCAGGCAGATCCTGCGAAAAACAGATACGGCTATGGATCTGTATATGCATTGAACAGAGTTGAATTCATTGCGCGTCTGATGATGCGCAGATACCCGCCGTATCAGACAATGACATTTGACGGTCATGGAAAAGCCCTGGAGAATTTCGAGGGCGTGATCATCGGCTTCGGAAGTGTCGGCCAGGCAGTCCTGCGCAGTCTGCTGATGAACGCGCAGTTTGAAGGAAGCAGATTTCATGCGGCAGTGGTCGATGACAAATATGACTCCGCTGCAGGAAACTTCTTCTATGAATATCCTGGGATCGGAGCGTCCTACAATATTGAATTCCGCAAAGAAAACGGACGCGGCATCCCGTTCTACCGTTATCTGAGCGGAATCAGCGAAACTTTGAACTATATTGCTGTATGTACGGGCAACGAAAAAGAGAACGCGGAGATCGCTGCTGAACTGACGGAGTTTATCTCACGTACCGGTTCCAAAGCAGTCGTTGTGCAGGGGACGGTCAACGGCATCCGTCATATTGATCCTAAGACCGGCATTACGGAAACCTCCACGCTGTATTCGGCAGAACTTCTGAATAATGAGAACATTGACCATATGGCAATGGTACAGAACCATCAGTACAATTCCGGAAACGGCAGAACGATGGAAGAAAACTGGAAGGCCTGCGATTATTTCAGCAGGATGAGCTGCCGTGCAGGCACCGACTTCATCGATGCACTCCTGTATACGTGCGGGGCAGACAGAGAGGATGTGCTGAACGGCAGATGGCATCCCTCAGAACAGGAAATGGAAAATCTTGGCAGAACAGAGCATCTGAGATGGTGCGCTTTCCATGCGGCAATGGGCTACCGGACAATGCCGGAGGAAGTCCTGCGCCAAAGGGCGGCAGAACGGCAGAGGGAGATCAAAGAAACAGGTTCTTCCCGGATCAGGATCGCCAAGGATACCCGTTCCCGTCAGCATGCATGTCTTGTTGACTGGGATGAACTGGACCATCTGTCAAAGCTTGAAGAAGAACTGACGGGCGTGCACCGTGATTATAAGGCAGCAGATTTTGATAATATCCGGATGATCCCGGAGATGCTGAAAAGGTAACTGAAATGAAAGATCACACACAGCGTACGCTATACAGGATCCTCACGCTTGCGGCAGTATATGCCGTACTTGTATTTGTCATGCTCAAAGCTGAACAGACACACCCTGATGCAAGCATCAGAAGCGTGTATGATGTCGTGTGGTATACGCTCACAACACTGACAACTGTCGGATATGGTGACATGTATCCTGTCAGCACGCTTGGAAAAGTGATTGGCATGATCTTCATGCTGTTAAGCCTTGGCTTCCTTGCACTGCTGGTCGGACTGTCCGTGTCGTTCCTAAAAAACCGTGCAGTCCCTTTCTGGTATCTGCGCTCAGCCAAGGGCAGAAGAACAGCGCTCTTCAACACATGCAGTGCAGAGGCGGAAGTACTGGCTGCAGCACTCAAAGCAGAAAAGGATCCATATATTACCCTGTTTGCCGGAACAGAAGGGAAGACTTCAGCTGCCGGCATGACGACGGACCTCAGTGTGGAGGAACTTCTGAAACATATCAAAGATACTTCCCGCACATCCGTTTTCTGCCTCAGCCGGAATGAAGCGGAAAACCGCATCCTTGCCCGGAAGCTCCGGGACAGCGGATGCAGCGTATATTGTGAAAGCACATATGAACCGGACAGACTGCCGGAACATGAACATATGTTTGATGTATATTCGATCTGCGCAAGAATGTACTGGAATCAGTATCCGCTGAATGATCCTGCTGAAAAGATCGTGCTGATCGGCAGCGGCATGTATGCGGAGGCACTGCTGGAGCAGGGGCTGATTCAGAATGTGTGCGATCCCCGGCAGCATGTTTCTTACCGCTGCATCGGTGACTTTGCGCATTTTTGCAGGAACCATCCTGCGCTTGATCAGATCTGCACTCTCGGATCGGAAGACGAACACCGCGACAGCATCATCTTCTCGGATGTACCGTGGAATGATGATCTTTCCCTGCTCAGGGAAGCTGACAGAGTGATCATCTGCACGGACAGGGAAGAAGAGAATCTTTCGATCGTTACGGAACTGTTCCGCTACAATGCTGTAAGAGGAACCGTATACGCAAGAGTATCCGTACCGGTAGAGGGCGTCACGGTGTTCGGAAGCACCGAAGAGATCTGGACGCCTGAACTGATCACCAAAGCATCGCTGAACCGCATGGCTGTTGAGCTCAACGAGATCTACCGGGCACAGACCGGCGGAAAGGCAGCAGAGTGGAAAGACCTCAGCAGTTTTACCCGCCGTTCAAATCTGGCTTCTGCAGACCATCTGCCTGTTAAAGTGCGTATTCTTCTGCCGGAAGAACACGGCACGGAATTCTCACCGGATACATACCGGAAAGCATATGAAGTCTTCAGACGGACTGCAGGTGATGAACGTGAGCGTCTGCGCATGATCGAACATGAACGCTGGGTGCGCTTCCATCTGATGAACGGCTGGTCTTATGCCCCGGTACGCGATAACAGTGCCCGCAGACATCCTCTGATCGTTCCGTATGAACAGCTGAGCGTTTCTGACAGGGAAAAGGATGATTATGCATGGGAGATCCTGAAGGTGCTTTCAGGAAATGAACATAAAGCCTGATGGATGTCAGAGACATCCTCGGCAGGATTTACATGAGAATGACACATCTGTGTTATGATAAAGCCATAAGCGGATGTGTTTTTATGTTTCTGCATAAGCAGCACTCTGCATGATTGCCCGTATACAGTTCCGGCAGACAGGAGATTCAAATGAAATGCAGCACCAGAATATTGATTTCTGCAGTCACTGGACTATCAGTGTTTTTCTCATTGCCTTCATCTGCTTCAGCTTCGGTCATGGACAGCTTTGTTCTGAATGAGCAGCAGTCAATAGATGCCAAAACGGATACAAAGGATCTGGTCCGCATCAGGAATAAGGTCTTCAGGATCACAGACAACGCATCCGAATGGAACGGAAGCAGCGGCTGGAGAAATGATCCGGACAACGGGTATATCGTTTTTGTGAATTATGACGGATCCGGTACATCCCTGACGACCGGAGATGTCGAAGTGACGCTTGCCATGTCCGGACTGAACAGGCTGAAAAAGATCTCTGCCGGACAGACGGTCAATATCATTGGAACAGGCATTCTGCTCCTTGACAGTATTGAAATGGCGGAAGGCGCACAGCTGAATGTGCAGCCTGATACGAATATCTATACGTCCGGCAGTACTGCTGTATTTCTGAAACAGTCTGACGGTTCCTATCTTCTGATCAACGGACCGGATGTCCCGGGTATTCTGGATGAAGCCTACACGATCCCGGCAGATACGCATCTGACTGTACCTTCCGGAAGCGCACTTGATCTGACTGTGATCATCCGGAAAACGGAAGATTACATTGATGAAAGCGGAGACCTCGTACAGGATACTGCATTTTATGTCAACGCGATCGATGATACGATCATGGCTCCCGGGCATGAAGGCAAAGTGACACTGTCTGAAACGACCGGTCAGCTGATGATCCCTGCATCCTCTTCACTCAGGATCGAACAGAACGGCATATTTCATGTGCATTCTGTCAGTATTACCGGCAAACCATACACAGCCAGGCTTTCTGTTGAGGGCACGATGCTGCTTGACGGAACGGTGAACGGCGGACTGACGGTGATCGGAAACGGCGGGGTCCTGCAGGGAACAGGTGCGATGAAAAACGGCACTGTTCATCTCAATGCAGTACCGGAGACTACCGATCAGATCTTATATGATAAAGAAATCATTTATCTGACCGGAATCGGACAGGACAAGAAACTGAATCCGGTCCTGTCTGACAGTATTCTGCTTGTCGGTTTTGATAATGCTGATCTGGGCAATGTTTCTGTTTCCGGAGACTCGATCATCGGATTCCGCAGCGGTACTAGCGAAGACCGGATCGATATTGCTGAAGGCGGACATCTGTCATTGAACCTGATCGGCAGCGAGACGGAAGATGTCGTGATGCTGCTGAAGGGTCCTGTATCAGGCGGTACGCTGGAGTTCGGCGGCGGCAGGTTCATCATCGATAAAAATACTGCGGTCACATCTGTGATCGAGACCAAAAACGAATTCCAGCAGAACGATGCGGTTATCTTTGACGATACGGAACAGCTGACAGCTTCCGATTTTCCTGCTGTTCTGACAGAGACCGGTGCTGCCGCCGCATTAGCGGATTCTCCTGATACGGTCAGGCTGGTCTATGCACAGATCCGTCATACGCAGACCCTGCAGGATTACTGTACAAGAACGCTGGTCGAAAATACGGCAGGTGCTGCTGAAAACGGATTCCCGAGAGGAGAGACCTGTTCTGCAGCTGCTGAAGATATTCTGACAGCCGCTGGTTTTGCAGAGGATATCCAGGTTAACAGCTGTGTGGAAGCCTTCAGCTATGATGAGGAGAATGGTCTGGCTTACGCAGTATACCGTTATGGAGATACCGTTGATCTGAACAATGTATTCCTGCTGCGTGCGCTGACTGTCTACAGTGTAGCTGACGGTACAGGAGGCAGTGCATCTACGTCGACCAATACAGAATTTACCGGCACCGGAAAGCTTGGCAACAATACCGGAACTGTCACCGGCGGTACCGCGGTTGCGATCTGGCAGGGAACAGGCCGCGGTGAACCTGATTTCGGAAACAAGGATAAAGATAAAGAAAAGAAACCGGAACAGAAGGATGATGAGACTTCATCCGGTGATGATAACAGCGGGCAGGTGATCCCGTATGAGGAAGAAACAGCTGCTGCCCCGGTGACACAGCCAGTCAGGCCGCAGACAGCACCGGCAGTTCAGCAGCCTGACGACCGCCTGAGCCCTTCGGTCACTGCAGGCAGGAACGGACAGTATACGCTGTCTGTTTACCGGAACGGCAGACAGCTCGATGATCTCAATGGCAGGAAAGTTACAGCTGAAGTGCGTTTCCCGGAAGGGGTGACGGAGGACACTGTATGCTACGCTGTGTTTGAACAGAACGGAAAAGACCTCTGGATCCCGGCGGTCTATGACAAAGACAGGAATATCCTGTCATTTGAAGCGAATATGCCCGGTACATTCAGGATCGCAAAGGCAAATGTGGAAGATGTCATATTCAGCGGTTCGGATACGCCTGTTTACCGGAAACTCACCGTACAGGCCGGAAATGATGAACTGAAGGAACTGCCTGTCCCGGTCAGTGTAAAGGTACCTCACAGGGATGAACCGGCAGGAAAATATCACTATGCCGTATTTGCGGATGAAGATGAGAACATCCATGTTTATCCGGCAGTCTTTGATGCGGACAGCAGCCGGTACCTGTTTGATTCCGGCATGCCCGGCAGTTTTGTGATCGTCGGACTGGACAAGGAATACGAAGAAGGAAGCGAAGCGCTGTATCACGCATGCAGAAATGACAGTGCTGTCAGAGTATTGATGACATTGCTGAAAGTATATGCTTTCTGGAGATGATGATGAATACCTATGATATTTGTATTGTTTCCGCTGCAAATGACGCGGACATCGCGGAAAGACTTGCGGACAGTATCCGCAGTTACCGCATGCCTGCGGATATCAGAATAGATGAAGGTCTGGATTACCGGAGGATCATTCTTGATACACAGGAAACGGCTTTTCATGAGCCGGTCCGCAGGCAGCTCGATGCATGCCGCTTTTTGATCCTGATCTGTTCATCAGACGCAAAGAAGAACAGTGCGGTCGAAGAACGCCTGATCTATTTCAGCGGTACGCACGGAAGGGATCATGTGATCGCGGTGCTCGTACGGGATGAACCGGCGGATGCTTTCCCGGACAGCTTTATCGAGCGGAAAATGGTGAAGCATATCCTGCCCGACAAGCGTGTGATCGAACGCATGGAAACGATCGAGCCGATTGCGGCGGATCTGCGCGCGGATACGTCTGAGCGCAGAAAGGAACTGCTGCGCTATGAAACGGTCAGGATCGTTGCGTCTGTCATGAACCTGCATCCCGATGATCTGGAGCGGCGTCATCTGACAAGACGCAGAAAGGCTGTGATGAGCCTGCTGGCCTTTGCAGCAGCAGTCACACTGGTCATTTCAGCCATTTTCGGCTTCCTCGGACTGAAAGCAAGACACGAGGCATTGATTGCGGAAGAACAGACAAGACTGAGCACAGAAACAGCAGAACGCACCATGAAGGAACTGCCTGCGTCATTTGCGGATGAGCCGCAGGCACTGGAATATATCGAAGAGGCGGTCAGCCATGCGAAAGAGAGACTGGAAGAGCTTGGACTGGCTGATCTTCTTGACCGGACGGAAGGCGGGGACGGATCATGACGAACAGGTATGATGTGTTTTTCAGCTACCGTCACAAAACGCTTGACAGTGAGATCACGTCAAAGGTCTTCCAGTGGGTGGAAGGCTACCGTCTTCCCGCTTCTTTGAAGGCACAGGGATATCAGGACGTGCAGCGCGCGTTCCGCGACGCGGAAGAACTGCCTGTCAGCCGTATCCTGACGGATACGATCGATGACGCGCTCAGGTCCGCAAAGGCCCTGATCGTCGTGTGCTCCCAGGATACGCCATTATCGGAATGGGTAGACCGTGAAGTGGAGATGTTCATCGAACTGGGAAGGGCGGAACAGATCTATCCGCTGCTGATCAACGGGGATGAGACATCCTCGTTCCCGCCGTCACTGAAAAAGGTGCCTGATATCGGAGAACGGATCATGGATATCCGTGTGCCCGGCGATCAGATCAGGGAAATGATGAAAAAAGTGCCGGATGAACTGCTGAAGGCTGTTGCCGGCATCACCGGCTGTAAACTGTCTGACCTGAAAAGGGAAGACAATTTCCGAAGGAGCAGGACGACCGTACGCAGGGCACTCATCGCTGCGGCAGTTCTGCTGTTTACCGGTACGGTGTCTTATGTTCTGATGAACATGGCACAGAAATACAGGGATGAGGCACAGCTGCGTGAAAGGGCAACGATGTCGATCCTGAATGAACTGACCTATGAACTGCCTGATCATCTGGTGAATATTCCTGGTGCATATTCCAGGATCGCGGATATTCTTGAGGAGAATACACAGACGATCGATCGCATCATCAGACTGTCTGCCGACAGTACAAATGCCGAGTATGAATCTGCCGCAAACAGGGAGAAGCTTGCCAACGCAAGAAGTGTCCTTGGCATATATGATGAGGCACTGACCGCACAGCGCGAGGCGGTGCAGGCATATGAAACGCTTGCGGCTTCCGGGAAGCGTGAATATGAACTGGCATACGGTTCCTCTTACAACAACCTCGGAAATATCCTGCATGCGGCAGGCAATTATTCGGAGGCTTCATCAGATTACAAAAATGCAATCAGTATCCTTGAGAAAGTACCAGACACGGATATCCTGCTGCTTGCCCAGGCATACGGCAATCTCGCAGGAAACGCTGTCAGTATGGGTGATCCTTCTGCGGAATCATATTTTGACCAGACGCTTGCTTTATTGAATACAAGTGATGATCCGGAATACCTGCTGGCTTCAGCCGGGGTCCTTTACAACAGAGGCGTCGGTCTTTACCGTACCGGCAGATATGAGGACGCCGTGAAGTATCTGGAACAGTCGGCAGAAAAATACACTGCCCTGCTTGAAACAAACAGCAGTCTTCAGAATCAGAGATCCCGTCTGCAGACCATGTCCGTACTTGCGGCGTGTCTGACGGATGCCGGTGAATATGAACAGGCAGAAACATATTATTCCGATGCTGAAAAGGCTGCGGATCAGTATGCCGGCGACAAAGAGAATATGAATGACCTGTCCTTGATATCAGGTCTATACAATAACCATGGCCTGTGCCTGAATATTCAGGGCAGATATTCTGAAGCAGACAGTTATTACAGAAAAGCGTCTGAAGTAAACAGACAGATCTATGAATCGTCAAAGACCGCTTCAGCCGGAAGTGCCTATGCCCTGTCACTGCTGAATACCGGTGAGAATGCCTTTAAGGCAGGGAATTACAAGGAAACAGAGCAACTGTTTGAAGAAGGTCTTCAGGTATTCGAAACGGTATATGACGAGCTGGATGTCTATGACCGGGCCCAGTACTTTGCATGGCGCTCCTATCATAAACTGATCAATGACCATGATTACAAAGGCGCATATGATGATGCTGCAGAAGCGTGCAGACTGCAGCCTGACAATGTACTGGCAAATATGAACCTCGGCTATGCCTGCCTGTATTGCGGATATAATGAAGACTGTGACAGGATCCTCGGAATCATTGCGTCTCTTGGAAAAGGACAGGCGGAAACGATCCGCAAAGATCTGCAGGCACAGGCTGCTTCAGGCATGCACAGCGATCATGCCGGGGCTGTTCTGGAAATGATCGAAGGACTGTAAACACCAGGGAGGTATGACATGTATAAGAGGATCCGTAAATTCGGTACTGTGATTCTGGCAGGGCTGACCCTGCTGGTGTTTTCCGCATGCTCGGGAAAAGATCCTGAGACAGATGTGATGCAGGACAGAGCAGGCAGCTATGAACTGACGTCCATCGTGAGAAACGGACAGGAAGCACCTCCTGAAGATCTGATCCTTCTGGAAGAAAAAGGTCTGAGCTGCCGTATTATTTTGGAGAAAGACGGCTCGGGCGTGCTCGACCTGTTCGGGGATCAGCAGAATGTGACCTGGGATGCGCAGTCGATCACAGCTGACGGCAAGGTCAGGCAGTATACATATGAAGATCACCGGCTGACGCTGACAAACGAAGATTCAGAACTGACATTTACCAGACCGGCTGATCATTGAACAGCATGATCGTTCTGTGATCGTAAAGGATGTTTTATAATCGGTGTGGATCGTGCGCAGTATGTATGACGGACGGTACGGGATCGAGACTGTACGGATCATCATAAAACGGGCGGTCATGAACGATCCGAAAGAAAAGAGGCATCTGATATGAAAAAACTGTGGAACAGCTGGCTGAAAGAAAGCGTATTTCTGTATTGTGCTATATACACTGTTGTAACGATCGCAAACAGTGTGCTTTACCTGCTGCAGGGATACAGGGATGATCCCAGCGGGAACTGGCATGAACTGACGCGCGCCGTGATCGTACTCATCGGCGTGCTGGCATATGAAATGGCAGTCAGACTGCCGGTCAAGAATCTGTTCCTGCGGGCATTGCTGGTATATATTCCCACCATGGGACTTGTGTTTCTCTTTGTGTGGATGAATCAGTTCATTGAACCGCTGGCAGAAAGTGCGTATCAGGATATTTTCATCAACTATACAGGACTGTTTCTGATCGTCAGTGCGATCGCACTGATCAGATCGGGCATCAGAAACAGAAGAACGAACATCCACTGAATCAGCTCGGTCTGAACAGGAGGAGCATATGTCAGAAAGAAACAAACGGAAACCTGCCTGCCGCAGTGACTGGAAAACCTTGCCCATGCCCCCTCAGCATGAAACGTTCATACTGAACAGACCGTTCAGTGCACAGGAGATGGCTGCACTGCACCAGGGCAATATTCCGCAGGCAATGGAGGATAAGTGGTTCTGGTATATGGAGGGATCCACACTGTGGGCACACCGCAGCTGGACCGGATACTGTATTTACCGGATCGACTTCAAAGAAGACGGTCATCATATCGTGACAGTCAACCGTGATCCTGAACAGTACGGCTGCACTGTGATCGAAGAAGACATCCTATCATTGAATAAGCTTCTGAACTGGTGGATACAGACTCCGTATGATCATTACAATGAATGGCTTACAGAAACATTTGATGCGTTGAAGAAAGCAGGAAAAGTATAAATGAAATCACAGGCAGATGATGCGGGAGTTACGTATATGAACAATGAAGAACAGATCAGACAGGGTGAAGAATGGTTTTACAGTATTGTCAAAGACCATCCGCTGACGATCAGAGAAAAGATCGTCAGAATTGATCTTCATGAAGTGTTCGGATATCACGATGATGTATATCTGTACCTGGATGTGATCGGAGAAAGCGGCAGTAGTATATGGCAGTACCCGGAGAATATGCCCCTCAGCTTTCCTATGGAAAAGATGCAGGCGCTTGGCGGATATCTGAGCACATTGTTTTCCTGTCCGCTGGAAGTAAAAGAGATCTGAGAATACGGCTGCAGTGCACGACAAAATTCTTAAGAAACGTACTGTGATCATACAGTATGTTTTATAATCGAATGGGAGCGTTCATTCAAAATGAGAAAACAGAAAAAAGATAATCTGCTGGATGCTTTGGAAGACATCGTATACGAGACTGATCAGGAACTCGGATTGAGCGCCGCGGCAGAGGATGTTGTAAAAACATTTATGAATACTGCAGAAAAAGTGCTCTCTTCCGGCAGGAAAAGTCTTTCATATACATTTGCGGCATACAAAGACAAGAAGATCGGCCGCGGCACCTATTCCATCCGGACAAAAACCAATGCAGAAGTATACAACACACTGCTGGAACAGCCTGACTCTAAATCATTTGTGCTTCATGTTTACTCGGAAGATGATGGTGAGATCGGTACGATCAGCAGACATGTGACAGGAAAGAAAAGCCTGTTTTCCTATGAAAAAGAAACGACAGATTTCCTTGTGACGATGAACGGACATGTGCTTGGCTACATCATTCCGGTCAAAGAGAAAAAAGAAAGAAAACTGATCACGGATTTCAACAGCTGGGCTGTCATGGGCAGCCTGTCAAAAAATGACTATAAGATATTTGATACAGACAGCGGGAAGACATTGGCGGATGTTTCCGCCAGGAAGGTCAGGTCTGCATCCTTTGCCATGAAATGCAGACGGGATGAAAATGAACCGCTTCTCGTCATGATGGCTGTGCTGATCGATTTCCTCAGCAGTAAAAAATAGAACTGCAGTGAGATATGAATGAGCCTGCTGTCTGCGGCAGAAACAACCTGGAAAGAAAGGAACACATTATGAGAGCTGACTACCATCTGCATACAGAATTCAGCGATGATTCCAGAGAACGCATGGAGAACCAGATCAAACGTGCGATAGAACTGAAGCTGGATGAGATCTGCTTTACGGACCATGTCGACTACGGCATCAAGAAGGACTGGAGCGAAGGAAATATACAGTGGAGAGGCGGGGACGGCGTGGGTACACCGCGTGATCAGATGGATCCCTGCGCGAATGTAAACTACCCTGAATACTTCTCCAAGATCGACCGTATGAGAGAAACTTTCAAAGGACAGATCACGATCAGAAAAGGTCTGGAATTCGGCATACAGACGATCACGGTAGATCCGTTTCAAAAACTGTATGACACATACAGAAATGAACTGGACTTCGTGCTGCTCTCCATGCATCAGGTCAACAACCTGGAATTCTGGACACAGGACTTCCAGAGAGGAAAGACACAGAAGGAATACAACGAAGAGTACTACCGTGAGATCTATGAAGTACAGAAGATCTTCAAGGACTATTCCGTGCTTGCACATCTGGATCTGATCGTCCGCTATGACAAGAACGGCATATATCCGTTTGAAGCAGTTCAGGATATGATTGCAGAGATCCTGAAGCAGGCAATCAAAGACGGCAAAGGTATCGAACTGAACACATCCAGCTGGAAATACAGACTGAGTGATACGCAGCCTTCACGTGATATTCTCCGTTTATACAAGGATCTCGGCGGAAGGATCCTGACGGTCGGAAGCGATGCGCATAACGCAAACATGCTGGCGGATCATCTGGATGAAGGATACCGTATCCTGAAAGAAGAGATCGGCTTCACGGAGATCTGTACATTCGACCATATGAAACCGGTCTTCCATACACTGTAAATAGTACTTACGGAATCAGGGCACTGCTATAGTGCCTTTTATCATGAAAAAACAGCGCTGATGCGCTGTCACAGATCGCTTCGCTGCCAGACTACTGCCCCGTACAACAGCATTGCCCCATAGTATATGACCAGTGCAAGGATCTTCATGAGGACCGTACTGCTGACAAGCATGTTCACGACTATAAAGCAGTCGCTTATGGCAAAGATCAGCGCTGCTGCAAAGACCATCCTGCCAAGTGACCATGAGAATACGACTGTGGAGATCAGAATGGAGATATACAGGAACGGACCTGCCGCGTTCAATGTCAGGCTTGACAGGCAGTATGTACGTTCCGTCAACGTGATCGAGACATGGAACAGGGAGGCACCGAAGGGCACTACGGCAGAACAGCTGCGCAATGCTATGATGCGCATCCCGGGCATGCGGACATTCTTTGCCAACGGATACTATGACGGCGCTGCCGAGATCGGCATCGTTTACTACACCGTATCCCATGCAGGTCTTCCGAAGGACAGGGTATTCGTCAAGGGCTATCCGTCAGGTCATATGATCTACTTCGGTGAAGACAATATCGAAGAACTCTGCAATGATATCCGCAGTTTTGTGGAAGGAAACGATCCGACAAAATAAAACAACCATTCAGGAGCACATCCCCGTGAGCGCTCCTGATTTCTTTTTTTGCGTTCTGGATAACCCTGAATCTGAATATGTGAACGTTTGTGATGAGTTTAAAATAAATGCGTGCCTGAAAGGCTAAGTTCAAACACAAACATATGATAAGCCGGCGTAATGCGTGAAATACGGGACTGCTTGACCCGGTGTTTGACGCATTTTTTTACGGGAGGTTTATATGACAGAAAAAACAAACAAAATGGAAACGATGCCCATGGGACAGCTTGTCTTCTCCATGTCGCTGCCCATGATGGCATCACTGTTGATACAGTCGCTTTACAATATCGTTGACAGTATCTTTGTGGCAAGAATCAGTGAACGTGCTTTGACTGCAGCATCACTGGCATTTCCTGTACAGATGCTGATGATCGCAGTCGGCGTCGGAACATCAGTCGGCGTCAATGCACTGCTTTCACAGACACTGGGCAGGAAAGATTATGCGGAAGCCGGAAGAGCTGCCCAGACAGGCACGGTGCTGTCCGTATTCAGCTCGCTGGTATTTATGATCGCCGGCATGTTTTTCTCACAGACACTGGCTTCACATTTCACAAATGATCCTGAGATCGCCTCGATGTGCGCGGAGTATCTGAGGATCTGTATGGTGTACTGCATGGGCAATCTGGTATGCATGGTATTCCAGAGACTGCTGCAGGCGTCCGGAAAAGCCGTTCTGAGCATGGTCGTGCTTGCATCCGGAGCCATTACCAACATCATCCTGGATCCGATCATGATCTTCGGTATGTTCGGATGTCCTGCTATGGGGATCAAAGGTGCTGCATATGCAACTGTCATCGGGCAGTGGGTCAGCTTCTTTGCCGGTCTTTATCTGAATGTACGGAAAAACAAGGATATTGATCTGCTGAAAAACGGATTTGTGCTGACAGGCAGACGGATCGCCGGAATATACCGTGTCGGTCTGCCTACAATTATCATGAATGCGATGAACAGTATGATGGTAACTGCAGTCAATGCGATCCTGCTGCCTTTTTCCTCAACAGCTGTCGCGTTCTTCGGCATCTACTACAAGCTCCAGAATTTCCTGTTCATGCCGATGAACGGACTCGGACAGGCAGCGATCCCCATCATCGGCTACAATTACGGTGCGCGGAACAAAGAACGCATCATGTCTGCCGCAAAGATGATCTATGCGTCATCTGCTGTGATCGCGCTGATCGGAACAGTGATATTCCGGATATACGGAGAGGCATTGCTCGGACTGTTCAATGCAGGTGAGGAAATGACGGCAGTCGGTGTTCCTGCACTGCATAAGATCTGTCTGACATTTATTCCTGCATCATTTTCACTGATCACAGGATATGCCGCATCCGGCCTGGGAGACGGTATGACGAATATGACCGCCGCATTCCTGAGACAGTTCGTTCCGCTGATCCCGTGTGCTTATCTTCTTGCGAGCACCGGCGGTATTGAGCATGTATGGTATGCATTCTGGATCTCGGAAGCTGCCGCTGCAATGTACTGCCTTTACAGACTGTCATATCTGAAAAAGACAAAGCTTGATTGAAAACGATATCTGAATCCAGGCGCTGTGCTGTATATAGTACAGCGTTTTTGTCATGCTTTTTTATGATAGACCCGGAGGATGAACATATGACGACGCTTGAAGAAACATTGTATCTGGCAAAAGAACGCTGGCCGGCGGATGTGAGATGGATCGGCAGTCTGACAGACGAACAGAAGCACCGGCTGACTGCGCGGTATTCGATCCGCATGCTTGGCAGACATATGGACGGCAGCGTGCTGTATTCCATGAAATATAAACAGACGGATTTACCGGATCAGTTATCTGTGTCAGAATGAAGGTAAGAAGAAGTACTCAAGGTAATCATATAAAAGCATCTTTTTGCCCGCAGGATACCGGAGCGCAGTACATACTATGCGTACTGTCAGGCTGCTCATAATATTGTGCGGAAAGATGATCAGATCACTGCGGAATCTGACGGAACGGAAAACAGCCTGCCGGACGTCTGACAGCGAAATGGATCTCTGAATATCCTGTACGCGAATTGATGGCGAAAATGCTGAGTATATACAGATAAACAGGAGGTGCTATGCCCCGCGGTATCCTTTCAGCACTTGTGCTTGGATCCTATATTGTATGTTCGGTCTATGATGTGTATGCATCGGAACATCATGGCAGGCGGATCTGCAAGGTTTTTCTGATGCCTCTTCTGCTTCTGTATTATGTGCTGAATGCAGGATCATTCAGCGCATTTTTATGCGCTGCCCTGGTATTCGGCTGGATCGGTGACCTGTGTCTGCTGAAAAAAGGCAAATGGCCGTTCGTACTTGGTCTGACCGCTTTTATGCTGGGACATTTCTGCTATATCTATGTGTTCACAGCAGAACTGTTCACAGCTCCGTTCAGACCGGTGTATTTGTTTCCGCTGATCCCGTATCTTGTCTATCTGGCATTGTCCATGAAGCTCATTGTGCCGCATGCCGGCAGAAAGATGAAATATCCTGTCATGGTATATATGATCGTGATCCTGATCATGAGCTGGACAGCATTGCTGAGATGCATGATTGCCGGAGAATGGCAGATATGGGCAGGATCTGTTCTGTTTGTGATCTCAGATACGCTGATCGCCTGCAGGACATTTCTGAAGAGGGAATACACTGGGGTTATGCTGACATATGTGCTTGCTCAGTTCCTGATCATTTCGGGATATCTTTTCTGACTGCCTGAAACGAACAGGGGTATAATACTCGCATGGAATGGTTTGATGTTGTTGATGAAAACGGGATCCCTACCGGAGAGACTGTCGAACGCTCAGAAGCGCATGCACGTGATATCCTTCACCGCACCGCACATATCTGGGTGGTCAGGGAGATGAACGGCCGTATTGAAGTACTGCTCCAGAAGCGTTCCATGAACAAGGATTCGTTTCCCGGAAGATATGATACTTCCTCCGCCGGACATATTCAGGCAGGAGATGAACCGCGTGATTCTGCCCTCAGGGAGCTTCACGAAGAACTCGGCATTCAGGCACAGCCTGAAGAACTTGAATATGCGGGCATGTTCAGGATCCATTATGATATGGTCTTCCATGACAGGCCATTCAAGGATAATGAGGTATCATTCGTTTACGTTTACAGGAAACCTGCAGACATCGAAAAACTGACGCTGCAGAAAGAAGAAGTGGAGAGCGTCAGATGGTTTTCACTGGATGAAGTCTGTGAAGGCGTTATGAACCATGATGAAACCTACTGCGTGCCTTCAGGAGGTCTTGAGACGCTGAAAGCTTACCTGAGCACACATGCAGGATCAGATCAGCTATGAACCGGATCATCCGGTTTTTTGTTATACGCGGACCGCACAGCATTCTTCCGTCAAAGCGTACGCACACGAAATCATGTGTTGTATATGATGATGTTTGAGTGCTATGGTTTAAGTAAAGAAAGCTTTTTCATGCGAACAGGAGGCAAATCATGAGAGTAACGAATATCAGAATCAGACCTTTTAATGTCGGATGCAATTTTCAGATCGTACTGCCTAACGGAAAGACCGTTCTGATCGATCCGTGGTTTACCGGCAATGAGTTCCCAGGCGGTCACACCAAAGAAGAGATCGAAGGGGCAGACTATATCATTCTGACCCATGCTCACTTCGATCATGACCAGGATGTCGGATACTTTGTACATAAGTTCAACAGCAAGGTATTCTGCGGCGCGCTGTCAGCCCTGGATGAAGTGAAGTTCCACAAGATCCCTTATGACAATATCTTCCCGGTATTCC
>CAMOPG010000033.1:0-18108 GCA_946622165.1 uncultured Erysipelotrichaceae bacterium | reverse complement strand
ATTATAGCAATAAGCATTATGAATTGAATGCAGTGAACAAGTTTTCTTGATTCCCTGTATTTCTTTCAATATAATAGTCGATGTGTTTGCGCACCGTCAGTAGCGGCTACCTGACGTATACCTAAAATAAGGAGAAAAATTAAATGAACACAAAAACATTCGCAAGAGTCGCCATGATCGCAGCGGTCTACACAGTTGTATCGCTCTTTCTGGCTCCGTTTTCTTTCAGCAATATCCAGGTAAGAATTGCTGAAGCACTGACACTGCTTCCGCTGATCTATAAGCCTTCGATCGCCGGCCTGACGATCGGGTGCTTCCTGACGAATCTGATCGGCGCTATGACAGGCGTCAATCCGACAGGAATGATCGATGCAGTGATCGGAACGGCAGCGACGCTGCTTGCGGCGATCTTCACATATAAACTGAAAGACCGCAAATTCAAGGGGATCCCTGTTCTGGCGATCCTGATGCCGGTCATATTCAACTTCGTATTTGTCGGGGCAGAGCTTGGATATCTGTTCTTCCCGGACAATGTCATAGTGGGTTCATTGATCTGCGGTGCTGAAGTGGCAGTCGGAGAACTGATCTCAGTCTTTGTCGGCTGGTTCCTGATCCAGGCACTCAGCAAAACCAAAATATTCGAGGAGTAATTTAAATGAAAAAAGTCATGGCGTTGCTGTTGATCCTGCTGATCGGTGTTATGGGAATTGCATTTCTGGAAGACAGAAAGCAGGTGCTTGAAGAAGAAACTGTGCCCTCCCCCACACCGTCACCGACCGTACAGACGATCGTCGTGACTATGCCTCCCGAGCCGGAAGAGACACCGGATTTCTACAGTACTGACAGTTTGCTTGTAGTAGCCAATAAAGCACATAAACTGCCTGACGGATATGAACCGTCAGATCTGACAAGACCCAACGTAGCCATGTCCGCTGACTGGACACTGAGAGAACCTGCAGCCAGAGCTCTGGAAGAGATGTTTGAAGCAGCAGAACAGGACGGCGTTCACTTAGTACTGGGAAGTGCATATCGGCCTGAATCATACCAGAGACAGCTCTGGAACAACTATGCTGCACAATACAGTCCTGAGCGGGCTGACAGGATCAGTTCCAGACCGGGATACTCTGATCATCAGACCGGACTTGCGGTCGATATCGTCCAGGGTATGAACAGCGGATTGGGCACGGATTTCAATGAGACATTCGAAAACACGCCGGAAGGTAAATGGCTCCGTGCACATGCACAGGAGTACGGATGGATCATGAGGTATCCCAAAGGAAAAGAAGATATTACCGGATATGCATATGAGCCGTGGCATTTCAGGTATATCGGAAAAGAATACGCTTCAGCTATATATGAAGCGAGTGAATGGGAAACATTTGAAGAGTACTTCAATGTAGAAGGCGGAAAAGAATATAAGGAATAGCAGCTTCATTGAGGCTGTTTTCTTTATGGTTCGTAGAACATGCATGAATGACTACTGCGGACATCGATTTTTACCGGCTTCAGACTCCTCACAAAGCGGTGAAAACGGGTTTCCGGGAGGTTATACAGTATGTGCGGAAAAGGCCATGAAATCAGGTGAAAGCAGCAACTTGACTATATTCAAAATATGAGGTTTCCTAATACAGAGAAATCTGCTATAATTCTCAAACTGAGGAAGGTTTTAACATGTTTGACAACAAAACGGACTTTAAAAAAGAATTCAGTAACCGTTTGATCCAGTCTTATGGCACAACTGTTGAGGATACCCATCCTACAGACAGACTTCTGGTTCTCGGACAGATGATTCGTGACTATGCGAGCCTTAACTGGAAAGAAACGAAAGTCGCTGAAAGAAAACAGGAAGCTAAACAGGTTTATTATTTTTCGATGGAGTTCCTGCTCGGAAAAATGATGACCAACAACTTAAAGAACCTTGGAATCTACGACATGGTAGTTGAGGGACTTAAGGACCTCGGCATCAGCTATGATGAACTTGCCGGACGTGAAAGAGACGCGGGTCTGGGCAACGGCGGTCTGGGAAGACTCGCTGCATGCTTTATGGACTCTGCAGCTTCGGAAAACCTGCCGATCAACGGCAACTGCATCCGCTATCAGTCAGGTTTCTTCCATCAGGCGATCAATGAACAGGGTGAACAGGTCGAACGTCCTGACATGTGGCTGAGAAACGGAAATCCGTGGGAGATCCGCAAGATCAAGCATGCTGTAGATGTACGTTTCTACGGAAACGTTGAAGTATGGAGTGATGACAAGGGAGATCTGCATTTCCACAGAGTCAACACGGAACATGTACTTGCAGTACCTTATGATGTTCCGCTGATCGGTGCAAATACGGAAATGGTCAATACACTGCGTCTCTGGGCAGCAGAGCCTGCTGATGTTTCCCCGCCTTGGAAGAACTATCAGCAGTATCTGTCTGAAGTCAACGAGATCTGTGAAAAGCTGTATCCGGATGATTCAACACCGGCAGGCAAGTATCTTCGTCTGAAGCAGCAGTACTTCTTTGTTGCAGCAGGCCTGCAGTCAATTATCATGGACCATATTTCAAAATACGGTACGCTTGATAATCTCGCAGACAAAGTATCCATCCAGCTGAACGATACACATCCTGTTCTGGCAATTCCCGAGCTGATGCGTATCCTGATGGATAACCATGGTTATTCCTGGAAAGAAGCATGGAAGATCACTACAGGCGTTATGTCTTATACGAACCACACAGTCATGGCAGAAGCACTCGAAACATGGCCGTGTGAATATCTGAGAAACCTTGTACCGAGAGTCTTCATGGTCATTGAAGAAATGGATAAGCGTTTCAATGCGGAAGTATCGGAAAAGTATCCGGACGATCCTTATCTGTACGGACGCGTATCCATCATCTCCAACAACATGGTGCATATGGCAAGAATGGCAGTTATCGGTTCCCATTCCGTCAATGGTGTCGCAAAGATCCATTCCGGTCTGCTGACAACAGAACTGTTCGCTGACTATTACCGTATGTGGCCGGAGCGCTTCAACAACAAGACAAACGGCATCACACCGAGAAGATTCATGATCTATTCCAACCCGGAACTGAAGCAGCTCCTGGATGATACGATCGGCAGAAGCTATCAGCGTGATTTCTCCAAGATCATCAAACTGATGGATCATGTGGATGATCCGAAGGTTCAGAACAAGTTCCTTGAAGTTAAGAAAGCAAGGAAACAGATCCTGGCAGATTATATTCTGAAGGATACAGGCATTACGGTTGATGTCAATTCGATCTTTGACTCACAGGCAAAGCGTCTGCACTCCTATAAGAGACAGCTGCTGAATGTACTGCATATTATTTATCTGTATCAGAGGATCAAGGAAGATCCGACGTTTACGATCACGCCGCAGACATTCATCTTTGCCGCAAAGGCAGCTTCATCCTATGTCTTTGCAAAGAAGGTCATCAAGCTGATCAACTGCATGGCTAAGGTCATCAACAATGACCCGGATGTAAAGGGCATGCTGAAGGTCGTATTCCTGAAGAACTACAGTGTTTCCATGGCTGAGATCCTGATGCCGGGTTCCGACGTCAGTGAACAGATCAGTACAGCCGGCAAAGAAGCCAGCGGTACCGGAAACATGAAGTTCATGATGAACGGTGCGATCACACTGGGTACGCTTGATGGAGCTACCGTTGAGATCGATGATCTGGTAGGCAGAGAGAACGATGTGATCTTCGGTCTGACCGTAGATCAGATCCCTGAAGTCCGCAGACACTATAAGGCATGGGATTACTTCCAGAATGACCCGAGGATCCGCAAGGCAATGAATACCATGATCGATGGTACATGGAACGGCAACAAAGAAGACTTCCGTGTTATCTACGATGAGATCCTCGTCAAGAATGATGAATATCTCGTTCTGGCAGACTTTGACGCATATGTCAAAGCACATGAAGAGATCTGCAGAAAGTATGCAGACCAGTCCGCATGGGCAAAGAGCTGCCTGATCAACATCGCAAAGAGCGGATATTTCTCCAGTGACCGTACGATCAATCAGTACGCTGAAGAGATCTGGAATATCAAGCCTCTTAAGATCTGATATGATAAGCTGTATCTGTGAAAGGTACAGCTTTTTCTTTATGGGTGAGGTCATGGAAAACAACAGGACACAATGGTATCGTGATGCACGCTTCGGTATGTTTATTCATTGGGGCGTATATGCTGTTCCCGCAAGAGGGGAATGGGTCATGAGCGATGAAAAGATCAGCGTCTCCGAATATCAGAAATATGTCAGAGCGTTTCGTCCGGAAAAATTCAATGCGGATGAACTGGCACAGCTGGCAAAAGAAGCAGGGATGAAATATGCGGTCATGACCGCAAAGCATCATGATGGATACTGCATGTTCGACAGTCAGCTGACGGATTACACTTCCGTCAAATATACCGGCCATGACTTTATCAGAGAATATATCGATGCATTCCGCAGAGCGGGATTGAAGATCGGTCTTTATTACTCGCTTCTGGACTGGCACCATGAGGATTATCCCCACTATGGCGACAGACATCATCCGATGCGCGATAACATAGATTACAAGGATCGTGAACATGATTTCGGGAGATATCTCGAATATATGCACGGACAGATCCGTGAGCTCTGCACCAGCTACGGAAAGATCGATATTCTTTGGACGGATTTTTCCTATGACGATATGCGGGCAGACACATGGCAGGGTGAAAAACTGGTCAGAATGATACGCAGTCTGCAGCCTGATATCATACTGAACAACAGGCTGGAAGCCAGCGGGGAAGGATTCGGTTCATTATTATCTGCACATCCGAAAATTACTTCCGGTGATTTTGTGTCTCCTGAACAGATCGTTCCGCCTGAAGGGATCCGCAATGAAGCCGGTGAACCTGTCATGTGGGAATCCTGCGTGACAATGAACAATCACTGGGGTTACTGCAGGGATGATCATTACTTCAAGCCAGCGGACATGATCCTGCATAAACTGACGGAGTGTGTCTCAAAAGGAGGAAACCTTCTGCTGAATGTCGGACCGGATGAGCAGGGACAGCTGCCGGAAGAAGAAACAGAGATCCTGAAACAGATCGGAAGCTGGATGAAGATCAATCATGAATCGATCTATGGATGCGGTCCGTCAGGAATCGCAAAACCGGAGTACGGCAGGATCACACGGAACGGTGATCATATATATTACCATGTATACGAAGGACAGTTCGGAGGCATACCGCTTCCCGGCATCAGACGTGAAGATATCGCTTCGATCAGGTTGCTGGGGAAAGGGAATGTCAGGATCTCCGACAGCTGGATCACATCAAACTATCCGGAACTTGTATTTGCAGACCTCGGGGAGGATCCTGTGCTTCCGGACAGGACCGGCACAGTCATCGAGATCATTCTGAAAGAATGTGACCGCTGATATCATTTTCCTGTGTATCAGAGTGAAGGGAGTATGAGATGAAAGACAGCGAGATTGTAGAGCTTTATTGGAAGCGTGCAGAGCAGGCCATACTTGAGACAATGAATCAGTATGGCAGATATCTGTATTCAATTGCGTACAGGATCCTGTACAGCAATGCGGACAGTGAAGAATGCGTGAATGATACTTATCAGCACGCCTGGTATGCCATGCCTCCGCATAAGCCGCAGAAACTGGGCCCGTTTCTGGGAAAGATCACGCGTAATCTGGCATTGAATATGTATGAACGGATGACTGCAGAAAAACGCGGAGCAGGGGAAACACCGGCTGCTCTGGATGAATTAAGCGAAGTGATCGGGAGTGAGGAGAGTGTTGAAGCAAATGTCGATGCAAGCATCCTGCAGGATCTGATCAACGAATTCCTCGGTACCCTGAACGCAGACACAAGAAAGATCTTTGTCCGCAGATACTGGTACATGAGTTCAGTGAAAGAAATAGCGGAAGAATACGGGATCAGCGAGTCAAAAGCCAAGATGTCTTTGATGAGGACAAGGGAAAAACTCAGAGAATATCTCAGGAAAGAGGGGTATGCCGTATGAAAGAGATGGATCTGCTGCGGGCAATGAACGACATTGACGACAAATATATTGAAGAAGCAGCACCGGGAGAACCTGTAAAGAAACCGTTATTCAGAAAATACTACAGACAGTTCACTGCAGGAGCGGGCGTTTTCGCTGTACTGCTGTTCGCCTTTGTATGGGTAAGAGTCAGCAATTACCGCATGGGAAGCACAGCTTCCGGCGGCGCTGCTATGGACGCTGCCCCCCAGATGGCCGAGAGCGCAGTTGAAGAAACGGATAACAAATCGGCAGATGCAGGCTATGGAAATATGACAATAACATCTTCGGCGGCACTGACATTTACCTATCCTGAAAGCTATCGTGAATATACCGTGGTTACCGAAGAGGATACTGAAGAAGGACTTGCAGTGGTCTACAGAAATGAACAGGGCAAAGAAGGTCTGAGGATCATCTTCAGCCGTAAGCAGGAGTCCTTCAATGCGAATATGCCGCTGGATGAATCGAAAGAAGAGGAAGCAGCCCGCATGGCAAAGGATGCCGTATGGACAGACGGAGAATGGACATACCGGATCGTATTGGCAGAAGAGATCAGTGCAGAGGAGCTGCAGGAGCTGATGAATGAAATACATCAATAAGAAACTGATCTGCCTGTGCGTGTCATTGGGCATCCTGACAGGATGCGCTTCAGACGCCGGAACAGTTTCATCTCCTGAAAGTACTGTGAAGCCTGTATCGATGAATATGCTGGAACCGGTCCTTCCGGAAGCTGAGCCGTATCCGATGGAGGAAGACTACTTGGAATCCGGAAGTGTGAATTACGAAAAGTATGATGAAGCACTCAGAAACTGGTATTCCCGGCAGCAGGAACTGCAGACACGCTCACAGGCATATCAGGAACAGCTGCATCAGTTTGCGGAAAAGCTTTCCGGACAGCTGCTGAATGTATCCGGAGATGAGAATGCGGTTTATTCACCTTTGAATATCTATTTGGCTTTGAGCATGCTGTGTGAGGCAACAGACGGCAATACCAGGGCACAGATCATGGATCTTCTCGGGGCAGAAGATATGGAAGGTCTGAGAGCAGCAGTTCAGGCATTATGGGAAGCCAATTACAATACAGGAGATGCCCTTACAAGCATTCTTTCCGATTCCCTATGGCTGGATGAACGCCTTCAGTATCAAGAGGAACTCCGGCAGATACTGGCAGATCATTACTATGCGTCTTCCTATATCGGGGATCTGGACTCAGAAGCCTGCAGCGAAGCATTCAGGAACTGGCTGAACCAGGCGACAGGCGGACTTCTGAAGGATCAGGCAAACGGGATCACGCCGACACAGGATACGGTCATGATGCTGGCTTCTGCGATCTATTACCGCGGAAGATGGATGTCCGGATTCGCAGATACAACAGAGGAGATCTTCCATTCACCGTCAGGCGATATCATGTGCGATATGATGCATTCGGAAGATGAAGGAACTGTTTATTACGGAACAAACTGGAAAGCAGCAGCGCTGGGTATTCAGAACAGCGGCCGGATGTGGATCGTTCTTCCGGATGAAGGAACAGATCTGATGGATGCTGTAAATGATCCTGCTGTCAGGGAAATGATGAAAGACCCGTCAGGCCGCGAAAGCAGGTACGGGAATGTTCAGATGGCAGTTCCCAAACTGGATATCATGTCAGATCTGGATCTGAAAGACAGCCTGACAGCGATGGGCATTACCGATGTGTTCGACCCTGCAAAAGCGGATTATACACCGTTATCTGATCAGACTGATCTATATCTGGACGGGGCCAGACATGCGGCAAGATTGAAAGCTGATGAAGAAGGGGTCGAGGCAGCAGCCTACACAGTTCTGGTCACCAATGTCACAAGCATATTTATCGGTGACACGATCGAGTTTACTGCAGACAGACCGTTCTTCTTCTCACTCCAGGCAGCAGACGGAAGCCCGCTGTTTGAAGGGATCGTCAACAGCCCGAAATCATAAAATTATGATGAAGTACCTGATAAAGAACAGGTACTTTTTTACATGTTTCCTAATTTTCCAACGATTCCTGTTAGATAAATAACTAAAAAAACAAAAAGAAAAAAACAATCTCGGTATAATAACAGTATCTGCACTAAATGATATGCATCATAATCGGGAATGATCTTTTCATTTAGCAGGTCACACAGACTGAAAGTCTGTATTAAATGGCAAAAGGGGGCTGTTTATGAGTGAAGTATTAGTTGGTGTACTGGGTTTCCTGTGCATCATCGCCATCGTCGTAACTCTGTTCAAGAGTTTGACGCTTCCGAGCATCGCATTTATTCTCTTTCCGTCAATCCTGGCATTGATCCTTGTCATTGGCGGATACTATTCATTCGACAATATCGCTGCTCTGATCAAAGCAGGTTTCAGCAGCACAGGACCTACAGCTGCACTGTTCGTGTTCTCAGTCCTGTACTTCGGAATCATGACAGATGCAGGTATGTTTGATGTCATCATCGGCAAACTGATGGGACTCGTCGGCGACAGCGTGATCGGCGTCTGCCTTATGACAGCTGTCATTGCACTGATCGGTCATCTCGATGGCGGCGGCGCATCAACATTCTGTATCGTTGTACCGGCTATGCTGCCTGTTTACAAGAAGATGCATATGCGTCCGACAACAATGCTGAGAATTGCTGTTCTTGCCATGGGTGTCCTGAACCTGATGCCTTGGGCAGGTCCGACAATGAGAGCTGCATCCGTACTTGGTATGGAAGCCGGCAAACTGTGGAACACATTGCTGCCGATCCAGATCTTCGGTATCATTCTCTCACTGGCTCATGCATTCCTGGCAGGCGTTCAGGAAAAGGCAAGAGGTGCCGGCCTGAATGGCAAGCTTGCTATGGAAGGCGGAGATGAAGAAACTGAAGACGAAGAAGCTGAAGTACAGGGCAATGATCCTGCACTGGCACGTCCGCATCTGTTCATCTTCAATGTTCTGCTGACGATCGCTGTTATCGCTATGCTGATCTGGGACGTATTCCCGAGTTATGTTCCGTTCATGTGCGGCGTTGTAGTAGCATTGCTGGTCAACTATCCCGGAGCTAAACTCCAGAAGAAGATTATCAACCTCCATGCAGGTCCTGCTCTGACAATGTGCTCAACACTGATGGCTGCTGCAGTCCTGATGGGTATCCTGGTCAAGAGCGTAACTGTTGATGACGTTGCGATCGCAAGTGTTGTTACATGCATGTCCAACCTGATCAAGATGGTTCTTCCTGCTGCACTCGGCAGACATCTGCCGCTTGTTATCGGTATCCTTTCTGTTCCGCTGGCTCTTGCCTTCGATACAGACAGCTACTTCTACGGAATGCTGCCGGTCATGATCGGTATCGGTCAGGGATTCGGTATCGAAGCACTTCCTATCGCTGTAGCAATGGTTGTATGCCGTAACTGTGCAACATTCATTTCACCGATGGTTCCTGCTACACTGCTTGGCGTAGGTCTTGCAAACGTAGACATCAAGGATCACATCAAGGCAAGCTTCTTCTATGTATGGGGCTTCTCAATTCTCTGTATGATCTTCGCGATCATCCTCGGTATCATGCCGTTCTGATCAACGATAACAATCAAATACAGCTGAATGAAAACCAGGATATCTGCAGAAGGTATCCTGGTTTTTTAAGTTATGCTGTGAATGCAGTGATTATTTTTCTTCTTCCAGAACAGTGTTGAGTGCTGCTCCGTAGAACAGGATCGTCAGCATCGTCCGCAGCCACATGGCGACAAGGAATACTGATGCCAGAGATCCGTAAAGGGAAGAAGCTTTCCAGAAGCGGGGAATGAAGAATGAGAAGAGCAGTGAGAATACCGCCCATATGACGGAAGTCAGAAGTGCACCGGGGAACTGGCTCTTCATGGAGCGTCTGCCGCCGGGCAGATAGGTATATGTCAGCAATAATACGATCAGTGAAATAATGATCGTCATGGCACTGCTTGAATTGATCACATTGCTGATCGTTCCGACATACCTGAACAGAAAGAAATCGGATGAGAATGAAGACATGATCTCTTTGATCGATGAGCCGAGCACCTGGAACAGCAGGAGAGAAAGCAGCTGTACAGCAAACAGGAACGTATAGATCACAGCCAGTACCTTATCCTTTATGCCGAATGAAGGAACACGGTACATTTTCTTCAATCCCTTCTGGATCGCAGAGATGCCGCTGCTGGCAGACCAGATCGATGTCAATGCGGACAGGGATGCCACGAATGAGGAGGACTGTCCGTTCAGATTGGTGATGATATTCGATATCAGATTCTGTATTTCCGGAATATCAGGCAGATATTCAAACAGCAGATTCCGGAAATCCGCAGATGTGAACCACGGCATGACAGAGACTGCAGCGATCACTACCATCAGCATCGGTATGACCGACATCATAATATATAAGGTAGCATTGCCTGCATATACCGCGAGATCCTGGTCGGATGATATCTTCAGTACTTTTTTGACCAGGGCGATCAGTTTATCTTTATTCATTTCAGTTACCTCGATTGTCCTGCGGAATGCGGCAGATGTTTCTGCAGCAGATCATCAACAGCGTCCTGCAGTTCTTTGACAGTATGGGTTCTCGACCTGGCGCATTCCTGTGCCTGCTTCCCGCAGATCAGGCATTTTCTGTATACAGGTCTGGAAAGTTTGGTGCCGTCGGTATTGATCACATCCATATCATACAGACGCCCGAGCGGATTGTTTTCCTCGATCCGGACTGTGATGTCCTTGATCTCCTCGGCGGATCCGCAGACAGAGACAAGCAGTTCATCCCCGCAGTTTTCGTGTATTTCCACTGCGTGCCCGGTCTGCAGGTGCGCCTGCCCGAGCTTTTCAAACAGCTCTTTTTTGCCCAGATCGAATGCTTTGCGAATATGATTGTTGGTTTTGACAGGCCCCGGAATATTCATTGAGAATGAGATCACCGGTGTCTGACTGTCCTTGATCAGCTTTTGCTGGAGAGAAACACGTTTTTCACGGAAGACCAGCATTTCTTCAAGATCGATTTCTGTACCGTTCATAAAGACCTCAGTAATGGATCAGATCCGTTTCGTTTCTGATCTTCGCAATGACAGGGATCGCTTCCTCGCTGTTCAGCCAGTTCAATGTAGTAACGGGAAGACTGCGTTTCAGGATCTCCTGATCTCCGTCATGAATCGCCTGACGTACGGTCGATGCACTGATGATCATGTCTCCGTCAGTCTTTCTCGGAACGATCTCACATGCAATGCCATGTTCCGGAAGCAGGGAAGACATGATGCTGTTGTAGATGCCGGTGACCTGGGATGTCGGTTCCTCTCCGACAAATCGTTTCTGAATCCCCAGTTTTTCAGCGATCCGTGTGAAGATCGTCAGATCAAGCATGGCATGACTGTTGATCACGGATGCTTCATCCTTCTGGAAATAACTCGGGAACGTCGCTGAGGATATGATATACGGGCCGCTGTCGTGATAGATGATATGATCCAGATGGGCGGTACCTTCTTTGATCAGTTTCTTCCTTATACTATATGGAAAGATACTTTTGTCTTCACTGACCATGAAGATGTGCAGTACATCACATTGTGCGGCTGCGTATTCGGCCAGATACTGATGACCAAGGGTAAACGGGTTTGCGTTCATGACGATGGCACCGGTCTTTTGGCCTTCTCTGCATTCCAGTGATGAAAGCCACTGATCAAAACCGTTCCGCTTGTTTTCCATGAATACGACCTGATCAGGTATTCTTGCGATCTCAAAGAAACCAAGGGAGGAGAAGAATCTGGCAGAACTGCATTTTGTATATAAGAACAGGTGAATGTTTCCCCGCTCATACTGTTTTTCGATCAGATGCGTGACGATCTCATTCATGAGACCTTCACCCTGATGATTATGATCGACAGCCATACAGCGCAGTGTATTGCCGAAACAGCTGCCTGTGGCGATAATATTCATCTCATCATCATACATCCCGCACGTATAATCCAGGTTGGGATCCCTGCGGATCCCTTCCTGCTCCAGCAGACGGTCGATCTGCCTGTTTGCCCGGGAATCGCGCTCATAGATCTGGGATATGGAATAGTCGGACATAAAAGATCCTCCTCGTTTTTTCAATCATAACACATTGTTCAGATGAAATACGGGAGGCATCATGTATCATAGAAAAGAATAACGGAGGGGCATATGAATATTGCTGTATATCTTGGTTCCAGTTCCGGGAATGATCCTGTATACGGAAAAGAAGTTTATAAACTGGGGGAATGGATCGCTTCAAACGGACATACATTGGTTTACGGAGGATCACATATGGGCCTGATGGGTCTGTGTGCTGATGGTGCGCTGTCAAAGAACGGACATGTCATAGGCGTTGAACCGAAGTTTTTTATCGATGCGGAAGTTCAGCACAGCAGCCTGACGGAACTGATCGTCACCAAAGACATGGCAGAGCGCAAAGCAAGGATGATCGAACTTTCAGACGCATTCATTGCCTATCCGGGCGGGATCGGCACACTGGAAGAAATATCTGAGATCATGTCGCTTCATAATCTGAATCATACGAAATGTCCCTGCATTTTCTTCAATGTGAACCATTATTATGACCCGATGAAGGCACTGCTTCAGCACATGCTGAACGAAGGATTTCTCAGGGAAACCACATACCAAAGGATACATTTTGCGGACAGTATCGAAGAGATCAGCCTGCTTCTGGAGCAGTGCGCGAAATAAACGAAATGTCTTAAAAAAATACGCTTTTCCTCAAAATAACGGGTTTGATATTAATGTCTCTATAGGCCTTATAGAGGCATTTTATGAAACAAGAAAGAAAAGAGTAAAAAAGGTTTTTTTTACGCGGAAAAGCCACTTGCACGTGAGATGTTTCAGATTTTATACGATATAATAAATACAGCACTTATTAGTATGCTGAAGCAACCTTAAATATTAGGAAAGGGGAATTATGGAGATCAAAAAACCTGCAGTGGCAGGCACTCTTGAATCGAGTGACTGCCTGGTCACTGTCGAACCCGGAGAAGGAAAAGTAGACTTTTCTCTCGACAGTACTGTAATTCACCAGTTCGGAAACCAGATCCGCAAGGTGACATTCGAGACGCTGAATAATCTCGGAATCGACAATGTCAAGATTTCTATCGTGGACAAAGGTGCTCTGGACTGCACGATCAAAGCAAGAATTGAAGGAGCAGTATTCCGCTCGGTCGATCAGTATGACAACCTGCCTTGGGGAGGAGCCATCAAATGATTAACGAACAGAAAAAGAAGAGACTTCGCCGTTCGATGATGTTCCTGAACGGTCAGAAACCGTCACTGATCAAGGATCCGTATATCTATAAAGCGGATTCACTGATGTTTGACCTGGAAGATGCTGTTGCTGTAACTGCAAAGGACACAGCAAGATTCTCGCTTTACCATGCATTGACAACGATCGACTACCGCGGTGCGGAAAGAGTTGTCCGTATCAACGGTCTGGACACCGATCTTTGGAAAGAAGATATCCGCTGCGTCGTTGCGGCAGATACAGAACTGATCCGTATTCCGAAGTGCGAAACCAAGGAAATGGTACAGGAAGTTGAAGCTGAGATCGCAAAGGCTGAAAAAGAATTCGGCAAAGAAGCAGGCTCCGTTCTGATCATGGCTGCACTGGAAAGTGCAAAGGGTGTTATGAATGCATATGAAGTCTGCACATCTTCACCCAGAATGATCGGTATCGCTCTGTCCGGCGGCGACTATACCAAGGACCTCCAGACAAAGATCACAGGTACAGGCATTGAGCTGATGGGCGGCAGACAGCAGATGATCATCGCTGCAAGAGCAGCAGGTGTTCAGTGCTTCGATACAGTATGGACAAACCTGGACGATATGGACGGCTTCCGCAGAGATGTCCAGATGATCCATGATATGGGATTTGACGGAAAGTCATGCATCAATCCTCGTCAGATCGACATCGTTCACGAGATCTTCACACCTGCCAAGAAGGATATCATCTTCGCGGAAAAAGTCATCCGTGAGATCGATACCAAGAAAGCACAGGGCATCGGCGTATTTACTGTTGATGGCAAGATGATCGACATCGCATTCTATGACGGTGCACAGAGAACCATTAAGATGGCAAAAGCTGCCGGTGTATACGAGGGGGATTTATAATGAAAAACGCAGTCGGAAGAGAAATCCCTGATGAGATCCTGAAACTGACAGGAAAAGATGTCTACAGGGGAACGCATCATTTTGACGGAACAGAATTCAAGAAAGACGGTCCGATCACAAGAGTTGTCATCAATTCAGACGGCTCCAAACTGGTCGACAGCATTCATGATGTACTTGTAAAGTGCGGCATTAAAGACGGAATGAGACTGGGTTTCCACCACCACTTCAGAAACGGCGATAAGGTTCTGAATCTGGTCATGGAAGAAGTTCATAAGATGGGTATCAAGGATATCACACTGTGCGCTTCCTCTCTGGGTGCTCAGAACGATCCGATCCTGCCGATGATCGAAGACGGCACGATCACGAACATCGAGTCTTCCGGTGTCCGCGGATCGATCGGACAGGCGATCTCTGAAGGAAAACTGAAGGGTCTCGCAATCATGAGAAGCCATGGCGGTCGTGTCAGAGCGATCGAATCCGGTGAAGCTCATGTTGATATTTCCTTCATCGGTGCTCCTACAGCTGATGAATACGGCAACCTGGCTGCTACAGGCGGCAAGGCAAACTGCGGCGTTCTTTCCTACTCTGCAGTAGACGCAATGTTCGCTGACAAGGTAGTCGCGATCACAGATACACTGGTTCCGTTCCCGAACCTGCCTGCACAGATCACACAGACATATGTTGACTATGTCGTTGTCGTTGACGAGATCGGTGATCCGAAGAAGATCGCTACAGGTGCAGCAAAACCTACAACTGACCAGAGAAAACTCCTGATGGCGAAGTACTGCACAGACTTCGTTGTTGAGACTCCTTACTTCAAAGAAGGATTCTCCTATCAGACAGGTGTCGGCGGCGCTTCTATCGCTTCTACACTGTATCTGGCAGAGATCATGCGTGAAAAAGGCATTCATATGAGCTTCGGTGTCGGCGGTATCGCAAAGCCGATGTGCGACCTGCTTGATGAAGGCCTGATCCATAAACTGGTAGACACACAGGATTTCGATGAACCTTCCATCAGAAATATTGAAGAAAACCCGAATCACTACTACATCACAGCCGGTGAATATGCAAACCCGTTCAACAAGGGCGCATATGTCAACAAGCTTGACTTCGTCATTCTTGCATCTCTGGAAGTCGATACGCACTTCAACTGCAATGTTGTCGTAGGTTCTGACGGCGTCATCACCGGCGCACAGGGCGGACATCCTGACACAGCTGCAGGCGCTAAGTGCACGATCGTTATCGCTCCGATCATGCAGGGCAGAATGCCGACGATCTGCACGGATGTAACGACAGTTACAACACCGGGCGAAGACGTTGACGTTGTTGTCACAGACTACGGTATTGCGATCAACCCGAGACGTCAGGATCTGATCGAAGCTACCAAGGGCTCCAAGCTCCCGCTCAAGACGATCGAAGAACTGAGAGACATTGCTTATGCAATTACAGGCGAACCTGAACCTGTACAGTTCGGTGACCGCGTTGTCGGTATCATTGAAGCCAGAGACGGCACGATCATGGACGTTGTACGTCAGATCAAAAAATTTGAATTCAAAGACTGAGTTCGGAATCATTAATCAATGAGTAAGCGTCCGGCAGAGAACCTGCCGGGCGTTTCGTTCAGGATGAACAGATATGATCATAGAAGAAGGCAGACCTTTCAGAAACAGACAGAAGCAGGAACTTGAAGCGTTCCTGAGTCAGTGCGGATTGGAATATGATCCGTCGATTTCGTATTCCGTTATCATGCGGGAAGACGAAACAGGCGGGATCATTGCGTCCGGTTCTCTTTCAGGCTGCCTTTTAAAATGTGTTGCGATTCGAGAGGATCACCGGGGTCAAGGTCTGCTGCCGCAGATCATGGACCGGCTGTATGAAGAGATGTACATGTCCGGCAATTACCGGTTCGGCGGTTTTACCAAACCTGAAAAACGGACATCGTTTACACATGTGAATCTTTATCCGGTCATCCGTACGGAAGACATGGTCATGGTCGAGTATGGCCGCGGACACTTTTTCGGGGAACTTCAGAAGATCCGCTCACAGTGCAGAGATATGTCTGAAGCACAGCGCAGCGCATTCTGGAAAGACCTGGTACAAAAACCGGGCAGCTTCGGGCTCTGCCTGTTCCGGCCTGAGGAGATCCCGCATTATTTTCTGAAGCCTGACAAGGCATTCAAAGCACAGTACAGGATGGCGGATGCACTGGCATCGGCTGTCCACACTGCAGTTCTTGGCGGCGATGAAATGACATTCCATGCAGAGGATCTGATCCGTTATGCACTCCGGGCAGAAGTGATGACCACGCCGAAACCCGGGCTGGTCGACCTGAATGACAGCGGTGCCCATACCGATATGGATTTCGCTTTGTTCATGAAAAGCACCGATGCGATCGCGCCGTATCTGACGGTCATGTTCGAGACCGGAAGACAAAACGAAGACCTGAAGGCTGTTTTTGCGTCGATCCGCAGAACCGGGATCGCTGCAGAACAGGCAATGTTTGAATCAACAGGGGGAGTCAATACCCATAAGGGCATGATCTTTTCGATGGGCATCATTGCGGCAGCTGCTGGTTACTGTCTGAAGCAGAACGGAAGCTTTCGTGCGGAACGCATACTGGAACTGTCCGGCATGATGTGTGCCGAAACACTGCAGGAGGACTTCCGGAACATGGAGCAGCGTGATCCGCATACCCATGGTGAGAAGCTGTACCGCAGATACGGGGAAAAGGGCATCCGCGGAGAAGCGATGACGGGATTCCCGGTCCTGGGCAGTACAGCACTTCCGGTTATCCGGGAGAACCGGGATGAAGAAGACAACCGGAGATACCTGAGGGTGCTGACAGCTGTGATGTCAGAGCTGCAGGATACGAACATTCTGACACGCGGATCATATGAGGATCTTGCCTGGCTGAAACAGGAAGCAGTGAGGCTTCTGCCTGATCCGGATGAAGCGAAGCTGAAGGCTATGAATGAAGAATGCATCCGGAAAAACATCAGTCCGGGCGGTGCGGCCGATATGCTTGCATGTACGATCCTTCTGGACAGACTGGAACAGCTTTCGGCAGAGATTGATGCAGGACACACGGTTCTGCCCTGTCTGGAAACACAATAAACAAGGAAATTACGCAGGCTGCACAGCGTAAAAACTGAAACAAATGAGCCGGAATGGCAGCTGTTTGATAAACACTTAACAAATTTCCAAATATCAGTTTTTATTTAATCCTGAAAAATATATAATATAGGGTGGAAACGGCTTTTCATATGGCCGAAGAGAGGAAATTATGGCAAAGATTGATTTAACAAAGTATGGCATCACTGGTGCAACAGAGATCATCTACAACCCTTCTTATGAATTTCTTTATGAAGAAGAAATGAAGCCTGAACTGACAGGATATGAAAAGGGTCAGCTGACAGAACTCGGTGCTGTTAATGTTATGACAGGTATTTACACAGGACGTTCTCCTAAGGATAAATACATCGTTATGGATGAGAATTCCAAGGATACTGTTTGGTGGAATACACCGGAATATCCGAATGACAACCATGAACTGTCACAGGAAAACTGGGAGATCCTGAAAGGACTCGCTCAGAAAGAACTGTCCGGCAAGAGACTGTTTGTTGTTGATGCATTCTGTGGTGCAAACAAAGATACACGTATGGCTGTCCGCTTCATTATGGAAGTTGCATGGCAGGCTCACTTTGTTTCCAACATGTTCATCAAGCCTACAAAAGAAGAACTTGAGAACTTTGTTCCGGACTTCGTTGTTTACACAGCATCCCTTGCTAAGGTTGACAACTATAAGGAAATGGGACTGAACTCCGAAACAGCAGTTGCATTCAATATCACAAGCCGTGAACAGGTCATCCTGAACACATGGTACGGCGGTGAAATGAAGAAGGGTATGTTCTCCATGATGAACTACTACCTGCCGCTGAAGGGCA
>CAMOPG010000032.1:0-18394 GCA_946622165.1 uncultured Erysipelotrichaceae bacterium | reverse complement strand
GGGGGACCCTGCTTTCAACCTTATATCAGTTCTTTGAGGATGATGTTTCCGGTACGTTCCGGTGATACAGATACAAGACATACAGGAACACCTGTATACTGCTCGATGAATCTGATGTAGTTCTGACAGTTCTGCGGCAGTTCTTCAAATGTACGGACGCCTGAAATATCTTCCTTCCATCCGGGCAGGATCTCATATACAGGCTTAGCTGCAGCCAGATCTCTCAATGATGCCGGTACGGTATCATACACGTGACCGTTGATCTCATAGCCTGTGCATACAGGCAGTTCATCAAAGCCGGACAGAATATCTGTTTTTGTGATCGCAAGTTCGCTCAGGCCGTTGATCACAACAGCCTGTCTGACGACCGGCAGATCCAGCCAGCCGCATCTTCTTGGACGTCCTGTTGTCGCACCGTATTCACCGCCGCGCTCACGGATCAGTTCGCCGGTCTCATTCAGCAGTTCCGTTACAAACGGACCTTCCCCGACACGGGTGGAATAGGCTTTGACGATGCCGATGATCTTATCAAGTTTTCTCGGTGATACGCCGGCACCTTCACAAACACCGGCCGCAGTCGGCGATGAACTTGTTACATACGGATATGTGCCGTAATTGATATCAAGCATATTCGCCTGTGCACCTTCAAACAGGACATTTTTGCCGCTGTCCAGTGCTTTGTTGATCTTATCGGTCGAGTCAACGATCATCGGAATGATCCTGTCTCTGATCGCTGCGAACTGCGCAAGCATTTCATCATAATCAAACGGTTCACCGTGATAGATCTTCACGATCTCTTCGTTCTTGAATTCAAGTGCTGTTTTCAGTTTTTCGGAAAATACATCCCATTCCTTCAGATCACAGACACGGATGCCTGTACGAGTATATTTGTCCGCATAGCAGGGACCGATACCGTTCTTGGTCGTACCGATCTTATGACTGCCGGCACGGATCTCCTGCAGTTCGTCCAGGCGGACATGATACGGCATCAGCAGATGACAGCGATCGGATATTCTGAGGTGGCTGCAGGAAAGTCCCTGCTCTGCCAATGTATCGATCTCCGAGAGCAGAATGAACGGATTGACGACGACGCCGGCAGCGATCACGCAAAGCGCGTTTTCATTCAGTATCCCGGAAGGGAGCAGGTGGAGCACGGTCTTCCTGCCGTTGACAACAACGGTATGTCCGGCGTTATTGCCGCCCTGGAAGCGTACAACCATATCCATGTGCGATGAGAGCAGGTCGACGATCTTGCCTTTTCCTTCGTCTCCCCACTGAGATCCTACGACTACAAATCCAGCCATATAATTACCTCCAACAAAAAAGTATTCTATCACCAACACTGCAGTTTCGTTCCAGATGAGATACGAAAACAGAATGGGTTTTCTGCATTCATTGAAACAAATGTGGCATGATCTTTCATTTTTGGTAGAATAGTTCAGAAGGAGTGATATAAATATGAGTCAAAATCAGAACCCTGAAAGCTGCAATCATAACTGCGAAGGCTGCTCAGCTGATTGCGGTCAGAGACAGGGACCGAACAGTTTCAGGATCGAACCGAGTCCTCGTTCGTCAATCAAAAAGATCATCGGTGTTGTATCAGGCAAAGGCGGAGTCGGTAAGTCATTCGTGACATCTGTACTGGCTTCTGAAATGCAGAGAAGAGGCTACAGAGCTGCTGTACTGGACGGAGATATTACAGGTCCCAGCATGGGAAAAGCGTTCGGGATCAATGAAAAAGCTACAAGCGACGGACAGCTGATCTATCCGTACGTCACGGAAAACGGAATGCAGATCATCACAGCAAACATGCTGCTGGACAGAGATGACCAGCCGATCATCTGGAGAGGCCCTATGGTTGCCGGCATCCTCAAACAGTTCTATCAGGAAGTATTCTGGGATGATGTCGATTTCATGTTCATCGATATGCCTCCGGGAACAAGCGATGTACCGCTGACAATGTTCCAGAGCATTCCCCTGGACGGCATCATTGTCGTAACAAGCCCTCAGGATCTTGTATCCATGGTCGTTGAAAAAGCGGTCAATATGGCAAAGATGATGAACATCAACGTACTCGGCCTGGTCGAGAACATGAGCTATGTTGAGTGCGATAAATGCGGTGAGAAGATGTATGTCTTCGGCAAATCACACATCGCGGAAGTATCAGAAAAAACAGGACTGCCCGTACTGGCTCAGGTACCGCTGAGATCAGCACATGCGGAAGCATCCGACAACGGTACGATCGAAGATCTGGAAGTACCGGAATTGAAAGAAGCAGCTGATCTTATCGAAAAACTTTAAGACAGCATTCACATAAAGTTCATATTCGAAGCGTAATGTTACTGCAGGAGGACAAATTATGACAAGAATACTGATTACAGATGATGAAGCAAAGATCAGAGAGATGATCCGCAAATACGCGGAATTCGAAGGTTTTGAAACAGATGAGGCAGTTGATGGGATGGAAGCAGTCACGAAGTGCCTGAATAATCAGTATGATCTTGTTGTGATGGATATCATGATGCCGAATCTTGACGGATTCAGCGCATCCAAAGAGATCCACAAAACAAATCCTTCCATTCCCATTATCCTTCTGTCAGCACTGGGTGAAGAATATGACCGTATTCACGGATTCGATATCGGCGTGGATGACTATGTCGTAAAGCCTTTCTCCAGCAAGGAACTCATGATGCGCATTCATGCGATCCTGAAGCGTGTGCATCCGGAAACCACGGAAGCACAGGTCTACCGTCTCGACGGACTGGAGATCGACTATTCAGCAAGAATCGTCAAGATCAACGGAGAAAAGATCCAGCTCTCACCGAAGGAATATGATCTGCTTGTTTACCTTGTAAAGAATGCAGGCATCGCACTGACGAGAGAACAGATCCTGCAGACAGTCTGGGGATATGATTTCTTCGGAGATGACCGTACACTTGATACGCATATCAAGCTTCTGAGAAAAAATCTCGGGGATTACAGCAAATATGTAGTCACTCTGAGAGGGGTAGGATACCGCTTTGAAAAAGAATAGTCTGAAATGGCAGATCGCGATCTATCTGGGAACGTTCGCTGCTGTTCTGATCTCAGTGATCTGGATCTTTCAGATGTTCCTGCTGCAGCCGATGTTTGAGAAGTCAAAGATATCGGCAGTCAAGAAGACAGCAGATACAGTCTCTGAAGCGATCCTCAGCAGTGAGGAAGATCTCAATGAGGCGATCTATGATATCTCTCTTCAGAATGAAACATGCGTCAGGATCCTGACCAGCAATATGACTGTGACCGCCGGCAATTCAGGCTGCGCGCTGTACAGGATGAAGGGCAGGGAGCTGAAGGAAAACATAGACAATGCTGTGGAGAACGGCGGCTCCTATCTGAACACAAAGACAGATCCGGGATTTGAACTGAACGGAAGGGAACTCAAGGAGATCACCTACACGAAGATCATCGATAACGGTGACGATCTGAATGTTGTCATGGTATATACGGGCATCACGCCTCTGAACGCTACAACGGATACGCTCCGTTCCCAGCTGAAATGGATCACGCTGATCGTGGTTGTTCTGATCACACTGATCATCATCGTGCTGAACAGAAAGATCGCGCTTCCCCTCAGCAGCATCACCAAGGAAGCAGCCAGACTGCCGGACGGTGCCTACCATGCGGATGAGAAGAACAATCAGTACCGTGAAGCACAGCAGCTGAACGAAACGCTGGAACAGGCAGCCGAAGATATCAGAAAGGCTGACCAGGCAAAACGTGATCTCATTGCGAATGTTTCCCATGACTTAAGGACTCCGCTGACCATGATCTCCGGATACGGAGAGATGATGAAGGATCTGCCTGGCGAAAACAATGAGGAGAACCTGCAGGTCATTATCGATGAATCAAAACGTCTGACCGTCCTGGTAAATGATCTGCTCGACCTGTCCAAAATGCAGGCAGGCAGGATCACGCTGGAACTGACGGATTTCGACCTTGCTGAGCTGATCAGAAATGAGATCAGAAAATACGATGTATATCAGTACAACGAATCGTTTGAGTTCGAAGTGCATCTGCCCGAGACAGCAATGGTGCATGCGGATGAGAAACGCATACAGCAGGTATTCAACAACTTTATGACAAACGCCATTAATTATTCAGGCGATTCCCGGAAGGTCATCATTTCGATGACGCTTGAGAACGGACATGTCAGAACAGAAGTCAAAGACTTCGGCGAAGGAATTGATGAAAAGAACCTGAAAAATATATGGGACCGCTACTATAAAGTTGATAAACAGCATGTCCGATTCAGCAGCGGCAGCGGGCTGGGACTTTCCATCGTCAGAGAGATCCTCGACCTGCATGATGCGGAATACGGCGTGAGCTCGAAAATGAATGAAGGCAGCACGTTCTGGTTTGAACTGCCGCTTATTCAGAAATAAGACAGAACAGAAAACCAATGCAAAGAAACGGGGCAAATACGATCTGCCTCGTTTTTCTGTTCAGCAAAGCAAACGGAAGTGCCGTAAATGATGCGCTCATGACTGCCTTCAGGGTACCGATGCCGAACAATACTGACCACGCAGACAACAGCTTAACATCGCCGAATCCTAGCATTTGATTGATCGATAACAGTGTTGTGACAAAAAGAATGATGATACTGAACGGATCAAAAACCCGGCAATAAGCCGCATAAATGAGAATCAGCAGACTGCTGAGATCCGGTATTTCCCCGGTACGCAGATCAGCGGCCGCCGCAAATAAACAGACAGGGATCAGAAGCGGATGAGAAACATGACACTTCAGCAGAAAAGAACAAAGCGCAAACATAAAACCGGCCGGCAGGTCATATTCAGAAAATGTCCGATACGATGGATAACGCACACTCAGAAGACCAAGGATCATTGAAAATACATACAGCATGAACTTCCTCCGATACTGTATACGCCTGTATGCAGATGTTTCCACGAGTGTATGTCTTTTCTAACCGGTGTATGGGTCATATAATTGACACAGGAGGCATTATTATGAAGGACTTAAAAGGAACAGAAACCTACAAGAATCTTGAAACTGCATTTGCCGGGGAAAGCATGGCCAGAAACAAGTATGACTACTGGGCAAGCAAAGCAAAAAAGGAAGGATTCGAACAGATCGCCGAATTCTTCACACTGACTGCAGGCAATGAAAAAGAACACGCCAAAATGTGGTTTAAGCTGCTGCAGGGCGGTTCGATCCATGATACAGAAGACAACCTGAACCAGGCAGCATCAGGCGAGAACTATGAATGGACAGATATGTATGCCAGGTTCGCCGAGACTGCTGAAAAAGAAGGTTTCCCTGAGATCGCTGAAAGCTTCAGAGGCGTAGCGGCTATTGAAAAAGAACACGAGGAACGCTATCGCAGACTGCTCGAGAATCTCACCGGAAAAACCGTATTTGCAAAGAGTGAAGCCGTTGTATGGCAGTGCAGAAACTGCGGCTATACAGTCGTTGCTGAGGAAGCACCGGAAGTATGTCCTGTATGTGCACATCCTCAGGCTTATTTCGAGATCAAACGCAATAATTACTGATCATGATCCATCAGCCTGTATGCCTGTGCATACAGGTTTTTATATGAAAAAGCCGGCATTATACCGGCTGGCGTCTGTTATGCTTCCTGACGCGTATATTCAGTTTTTCCGAGGTGAGTCCTGTTTCCTTCTGCAGTAAGGTCAGTTCTGCTGATTCCTTTTCCGTAAACATGGAAATGACGATGCCTTCAGTATTGGACCTGCCTGTACGGCCGATCCTGTGCACGAATGATCTGATATCCTGCGGACAGTCATAGTTGATGACGAGCCGGACATCAGCAATATCGATCCCTCTGGCAGCTACATCGGTAGCTGTCAGTATCCTGATACGATGATCCTTAAATGACCTCATGATGCGTCTGCGCACATTGGGATCCATCTCACTGTGTACGGTATCACAGCTGTACCCGATGCTTCTGAGCATGGAACTGATGCGGTCGCATGTATTTCTCATACTGCAGAATATCAGGATCTGCGGTGCTTCGTTCCTGTGCAGCAGTTCTTTGAGAACAGCCTGTTTATCGCTTTCCTTGCAGATGCAGTGGTACAGGCGGATCCTGTGCTTCAGCAGGGGGTCCGAACTGATCCGGATCTCCACGGGATCCCTGAGTATTTCTGAAGCAAGTTTTCTGGTTTGCTCCGTATCTGTTGCGCTGAACATCAGGATCTGACAGCCGCTGAGTGCATTTACCGCATTGCGCACGTCTTCATAGAAGCCCATTGTCAGCATCTCATCCGCCTCATCAATGATCAGATACCTGATCTCATCTGTCTTGAGCGTATGGCGTCTCAGATGATCGCAGATCCTGGCAGGCGTACCTACAACGATATCAGCGGAATTTCTGAATGAACGGACCTGTCTGTTCATATCTGTTCCGCCGGTCAGCAGGGCAGTGCGTATGCCTTCCCGGGTAGAAAGAAGTTTTCTGGACACATCCGCGATCTGTGAAGCAAGCTCCCTTGTCGGAGAAAGAATGACTGCGCATGGCTTGTGCTTTGTCTTCATCTGCTGCTGGGCATGTTCCAGCACGGGAATCAGATAAGCTGCTGTTTTGCCGGTACCTGTCGGCGCGCATGCATACACGTCTCTTCCTTCCAGTGCCGCCGGAATGCATGACTTCTGTATTTCAGAGAGCTCGCCGATGCCCATTTTCTTCAATGCTTCATATGTTTCGCTTCGCAGCTGATCAATTCTGAATTCTGTCATATTCTGTTTATATCACACAAATTGCGATGTATAACATTTTGAATTCAAAAAAATTAATGCTAAAATACACTCCGTGAAGGAGAACAGAACAATGAGTGAACATTTTACTTATATACCGAAGGGCGTATGTTCCAGACAGATGGACTTTGACCTCAATGAGGGGAAGATAGAAAAAGTAGTCGTTACAGGCGGATGCAACGGCAACCTGAAGGGTATTGCCAGCCTGCTGAAAGGCATGGAGATCAATGAAGTCATTGAACGCCTTGACGGCATCAAATGCGGATCCAAGAGTTCATCATGCCCTGATCAGATCGCGCATGCACTCAAGGAATACAGCGTTTCAAAGAACTGATCCTGCATCAAACAATCTGCATCTTAAACAGTGCAGGTTTTTTTGACTGGTCAACCGTCCTGAATACGGCTAATATTATTGAGCAGACAGGAGAATGATATGCGTTATATTTTGATGATAGCTGTACTGGTGATCGATCAGCTGACCAAATACGTGATCGCTGCTTCACCGATGCAGTATGCACATATGGAGATCATACCGGGCTTCTTTTATTTGACCTATGCGAAAAATACCGGTGTTGCCTGGAGCATGTTCTCAGGCGGACAGGCTACGGCCGCTCTTTGTGTGGTTGCCGCAGTGGCTTTTGTCGGCCTGTCATATCTGATGGAACGCGCGCACAAAGCAGGAAACAAGCTTCAGACGATCGTATTTGCTCTGATGGCAAGCGGAGCACTGGGCAACCTGATCGACAGGCTGATGCTTGGCTATGTACGTGATTTCCTGGATTTTATTATTTTCGGTTATGATTTCCCGATCTTCAATGTCGCAGACAGCGCGCTGTGCATCGGAGTCGGTCTGATGATCATTGAGATGATATTGGAAGAGAGGAAGGAGAAGGCGGATGGCAAAACTCAGATTTGAAGCAGCTGAAGACTCAGGTGTACGGATCGACCGGTATCTGAGCGATGTCAGTGATCTCTCGCGCAGCCGCGTGCAGGCACTTGTCAAAGACGGCCTGATCACAGTCAACGGAAAACCTGTGAAAAGCAGTTATGCCGTATGCGCAGGGGATATCATTGAAGCAGATGTTCCGGAAGATCAGCCGATGGATCTGCAGCCGGAAAACATACCTCTCGATATCCTGTATGAAGATGAAGATGTCATCGTCATCAACAAACCAAAAGGGATGATCGTTCATCCCGCATCCGGGATCTACACCGGCACGCTGGTCAACGCGCTGCTGTATCACTGCAAGGATCTCTCAGGCATCAACGGCGTGATCCGTCCCGGCATCGTCCACAGGATCGATAAAGATACGACCGGATGCATCGTTGCCTGCAAGAATGACTTTGCTCATACAGCGATCGCTGCACAGCTTGAAAGCAAGACATGCAGAAGGGACTACCTGGCTGTCGTCATGGGCAACATCGTGCATGATGACGGACTGATCGACGCACCGATCGGACGTGATCCCGCAGACCGGCAGAAAATGAAAGTGACAGATAAGGCGTCTCGTGAAGCCCGCACCCATTTCCATGTACTGAAGCGCTTCAAGAACAGCACCTATGTGGAATGCAGGCTGGATACAGGAAGGACCCATCAGATCCGTGTTCATATGAAGTACATCAACCACCCTGTCATGGGTGATCTGAAATACGGCAAACCATGCCGGTATATGGACACACAGGGACAGGTACTGCATGCCCACAGGCTGACATTCGTACATCCCAGGACGAACGAAACGATGGTGTTTGAAGCACCGCTGCCGGAATACTTTGAAAACCTGCTGAAGATACTGGAAGAGGAAGCATCATGAATTTCCTGAAGCAGATCCCGCGTACGACACTGACGATCATCGTCATATGCAGTGCAGTATGCCTGGTGATCAATCTGTTTCCCTTCAACGGCAATCTCACTGAAAAAGCGATCCTGTTCGGAGCCTACTATAAAGCCATGATCATTGCCGGAGAATACTGGCGTATTCTGACATGCGGACTGATCCATGTCAGCTTCTGGCATCTGATGATGAATATGTACAGTCTTCTGAATATCGGCGTCGTCCTTGAACGCATCCTTGGCTGGAAGAACTATCTGATGACACTGATCATCTCAACTCTGACCGGCAGTCTGTTTCTGTTTATCCTGTCCGGAAACACCGTTGCGGTAGGACTTTCCGGCGGACTGTATGGACTGATGGGATGTGAGATCTACATCCTGTACCGGAAAGGCGCACTCAGAAACCAGGCTGTCCAGCGGGCAGTGCTGCAGACGATCCTCATGAACCTGATGATCAATTTCATGCCGATCGTTGCCTGGCAGGCACATCTGGGCGGAGCGATCGGCGGACTGCTGTGCGCATCGATCATTACCGCCGAGAACCGGACACAGAAGATCACCGGATGCACCGCGCTGCCGATACTGTGCGTGATCCTGGCTGCGATGTGCATGCAGAAAACTACGATCAGAAACTCGGAGATCTATGCCGGAACAGATGCAAAAGTCCTGGAATACGAATATCAGCACGGCATGCCGAAACACGCGCTGAATATTGCCAGGAATCTTGATGAATTATATGATATTGATTATCTGGAAGCGTATCTGACGCAGGAGAACTGATTATGACGAAAAGACTTGATACACTCAGCTGGGATGAGTACTTCATGGGACTTGCTCATCTTTCCGCACTTCGTTCCAAGGATCCCAATACACAGGTAGGAGCAGCGATCATCGATGAAAACAACCGGGTCGTATCTGTCGGTTATAACGGTCTGCCGCGCGGCTGCAGCGACGATGAATTCCCCTGGAGCAGAGAGGGCGGTTTCCTTGTAACCAAATATGCATATGTCGTTCATGCCGAACTCAACGCGATCCTGAACAGCCCGCGTCCTGTCCGCGGATGCACACTTTACGTATCACTGTTTCCGTGCAATGAGTGCGCCAAGGCGATCATTCAGGCAGGCATCAAAAAGATCGTATACGAAAGTGATAAATATGACGGAACTGACGCAAACGTCGTATCCAAGCGCATGCTGAGAGCGGCAGGCGTAGAACTCGTACAGGTGGAAAATACGATCAGAGTCAGTGTTGAACGCATTCCCAACAGCAAATAAACAAGAATACCGGCAGACCTGCCGGTATCATAGTTTTTCCGTATTTTTGAAGTGAAGCTTGGCAACATCGCCGAGCTTTTCCATTCCATAGCGTTTCACGAATGTCCTGGCACATTGATCTACGGCAGAGGATGCACCTTTGACAAATTCCATGCCGTATTCCTGCTCCATAGCTTCCATGCTTTTCAGGAAAGCATATCGTGCGATCATGCTGGAAGCAGCTACACTGAGATACTTGTTTTCAGCCTTTGTTTCAAAGCGGATCTGTCCGATCACTGTTTTCTGGCCCTGCAGATACCGGTAATAAGATGATTCCGGCGTGAACTGGTCAATAATGCGCAGAACAGGGAGTTCTGTTTTGGCAGCCAGATTGACATAGGCCTGGTTATGAAGCTTTGCCTTGATCGCATTCAGGTTTGTTGTTTTATGAACTTCATTGTATTTCCGGTTGTTGACGATCAGCAGACTGTGCGGCAGTCTGGCCATGAGCGCCGGGGCATGCTGAAGGATATCCGCATCCGTGATCTGCTTGGAGTCCTTCACGCCAAGCTCTTCCAGCAGCGCGACATCGCTCTGCCTGACGATGGATGCACAGACACATACCGGTCCGAAATAATCACCTGTACCGACTTCATCGGAACCTGCCTGCGGATACAGACTCTCATCCGGCTTCATGAAAGCAGAAGCGTATACTTCCGCGTCCTTGCCCTGGAACACGCACTTGCCGGATTCGTAGCAGGTGATCACACAGTTCTCAAGACGCAGCTGAAATCTTGCGTATGCAGGAGGGTTTACAGAGCAGTCTCTGAAAGAACCAAACAGCCGGTCCTGCTGGCCGGGAGTTAATTTTAAAGTAATTGTTTGATTTGCCATAGCACAATTCTAACATACGATTTGCGTAAATAATTTGATTTGAGTATGATATTGCAATAGACGGAGGTAGCTATGATTTCAATTCCTGTTGACTGGATTACTTATATAAATATCGGACTGGTGGTCTTTTATATTGCCATGATGGTTATCGGTGCCTCCAAGGGTTTCCTCAGACAGGTCGTATCCCTGATTGGTGTATGCCTCTCATTGTTTGCTGCATGGCGCTACTATGATGTAGCTGCGGCTTACCTCAGACTGTGGCCTAAGGAATGGACACCGCTTCAGAACACACTCCTGAAAGAAAGTGTCTATGAATTTGCCAATCAGGCAATGTGGTTTGTGATCATCTTCGCAGTATGCAGGATCATTCTTCTGATCCTCGAAAGCCTTCTGAAAGAGATCGAAAGCACGCCTGTGATCCGGGAAGTATCAGGTCTTCTTGGCGGAGCGATCGGCATCATCAGTGCGACAGTCTGGGTCATGGTTCTGTTTACAGTCCTACATACACCGTTCTTCTCCAACGGCGTGAATATCTCAAACAAAACATGGATCAGCCTGATCCATAACACAGTCGTTTCGACTGCAGACAATGCAGGTATCACACTGGATACATCGGATATGATCGATAAGATCTATTCAGAAGCGAAGTCACTGGATGACGCTGACCGTGAAGCTGTAGCAGAGTGGCTCGAAGCACAGGGCTTTGATAAACTCGGAGAGGAACAGCAATGAGCATTGAAAGCAGTCTTGAGCTGGATGTAATTCTGCAGGAAATGGAGAATTCCTGCTCTTTTTCTCTTGGCAGGGAACTGATGCGCCGGACTGTGCCGAGCTTTGATCCGCTTGTCATCAGAAGAGATCATGCACTGATCAAAGAAGCACTGGAAGCGACTGTCCGCTTCGGAGAAATGCCGTTCGGAGGCATTACCGACCAGACAATGATGCTGGAAGGAGCACGCAGACAAAGAACGCTGACGGCAGCGGAATTAAATAATGAAGTACGTCTGATCCAGGGTATCCGTGCCATCAAGAGCTATGAAAAGAATCTGGAAACAGAACACCCGTATATCCATGATCTGGTGTCAACGATGGTCGTCCATGACCATTGCGAAGCAAAACTCACACAGTGCATCAGTCCGTACGGAGAAGTGCTGGACGATGCTTCCTCAGAACTCAGAACGATCCGCAGAAATCTGAGAAACGCAGATGCGGTCATCGCTTCCGCAGTCAACCATTTCCTTTCCACACATGCGTCCAGTGTTGTCGACGGCATCGTTACATACCGCGGCGGAAGAGCCATGGTACTCGTCAGAGCAGCCGAAAAGAACAATTTCGGAGGCATGGTCTACGGAGACTCTGCCAGCGGACAGGCATCTTATGTGGAGCCTGCGTCACTGCTGAACGCGAATAACCGCAAGCAGGAACTCCTTGCCAGAGAAGCGGAAGAAGTTCAGAAGATCCTGGAAGAATGTTCCCATGAAGTATCTTTGGTCGCGGAAGAAGAACTGGCAAACCTGGAAACATGCGCACTGCTCGACTGTCTTTACGCCAAAGCCCTCTGGGGCAAACAGCATGATGGAGTCGTGGCAGAACTGACAGAAGAACGCCGGCTGATCATTGAGAAAGGAAGACATCCCCTGATCGAACGTTCCAAAGTCGTTGCCAATACATATCACCTTGAAGACCCGAAGCATCTGCTTCTGATCACCGGCCCCAATACCGGCGGCAAAACCGTTTCCATGAAGATCATCGGTCTGTTTGTACTGATGACGTACTGCGGCATGCCGGTAACAGCCGAGCAGGCTGTGATCCCGTATTTTGATCATGTCTTTGTCGATATCGGTGATGACCAGTCTGTTGTCAGCTCACTCTCAAGTTTTTCCGCACAGATCGTCAAGATCGCCGAGGTGATGCGGGAAGCCACAGACAGAAGCCTTGCACTGATGGACGAGATCGGTTCCGGTACAGATCCCAGAGAAGGCGAAGCACTTGCGATCTCCGTATTGAACGAACTGCGGAAACGAGAATGCATGACGGTAGCGACAACGCACTACGGAAGACTGAAGGCATATGGGAAACGCCATGACGATATTCTGACCGCCAGCGTTGAATTCGATATGGAAAAGCTCCAGCCTACATACAGATATATGGAAGGAACGACCGGACAGTCAAATGCTTTTGAAGTCGCACAGCGCTACGGTCTGCCCGGCGGTATCATCAAATATGCAAGATTCCTGAAAGACCAGGCGAGGACACAGGAAGACAAGCTGATCGAACAGCTTGAGAGCCAGGTCGCTGAAAACCGTCAGCTGAAAGAACAGCTGGAACAGGAAAAACAGGAACTGGATGCGAAACAGAAGCAGACAGAAGAACTGCTGAACCGCCTCGAACAGGAAAAAGACCAATGGAAGGCAAAAGCAGAAGCTGAGATCAATGCATACCGTCAGAATGCTTACGAGGAAGCTGACGAGATCCTGCGGCAGATGCGCGAGATGCAGAGCAATGCGAAATACCATGAAGTTCTGGCAGTCAGGCAGAAACTGAACCGCAAAGAAGAGATCAGAACGCAGAACAATGAACCGCTCAAGGATGACCGCGGCTTTGCGGTGGGCGATGTTGTTGAACTCAGGGTCAACGGTCAGGCGGCCAGGATCACTTCGATCCGCCGGAAAGACATTACGATCGAACTGAACGGCAGACAGATGCATGTGAAAGAGGATCAGATCCGCCACAGTCTGAAGATCCTGCCGGAAAAGAAAAAAGAAGCATTTGTAAAATTCGGCGGAAACGTTCTGACTTCCACGATGTCTCCTGAATGCAATCTGATCGGAATGAGGGTTGATGAAGCAATGGAAGAACTGTCAGACTATCTGGATTCTGCCAAGATGAATCATCTGCTTTCCTTCCGGATCATACATGGCGATGGAACAGGTGCACTGCGCAAAGCTGTTCATCAGAAGCTTGACCATGACCGTGATGTGGATTCCTACAGGCTTGGTATGCCGAATGAAGGCGGTACAGGCGCTACTGTAGTGACACTGAAAGGATGACCGCATGGACCGTGAATATTTAAAGGCGAAACTAGCCAATCTGCCTGATGAACCGGGCAGTTACCAGATGAAGGATAAAAACGGCGAGATCATCTACGTCGGCAAGGCAAAAAACCTGCATAACCGTGTCAACCAGTATTTTACCGGTGCACATGATTTTAAAACGACCAAGCTTGTATCCAACATTGATGATTTTGACTTCATTGTCACCAGAAGCGAAAAAGAAGCGCTGATCCTGGAGATCAATCTGATCAAAAAATACAGGCCGAAATACAACATCATGTTCATTGATGACTCGAGCTATCCTTACATCAAACTGACGAAGGAAAAGTATCCGAGACTGATGATCGCGCGTGATATGAAGAAGGACCGGAACGCCAGATACTTCGGGCCGTTCCCTGACGCGACAGCAGCGCGCAATACGCTGAAGATCCTGCAGACACTCTACCCGTTCCGCAAGTGCACAAAGCTCCCGGACAAAGTGTGCCTGTACTATCACATGGGCCAGTGCCTCGGACCCTGCGAGTATGAGATCAGTCCTGAAGAATACGAAAAGATGTCCGACGGAGTAACTTCATTCCTGAACGGGGACACCAAAGAGATCACCAAAGAGCTGAACAGAAAAATGCTGGAAGCCAGTGAAAACCTGGAGTTTGAAAAAGCTGCCCAGTATCATGAGATGATCACCAGCATCGAACGTGTCATAGACCGTCAGATGATCGAAACCGACAAGAAAGGCACAAGGGATGTATTCGCGTGGTATGAAGACAGGGGATATCTGGCAATCACCGGATTCCTGGTCAGAAACGGCACTGTACTGAACAAAGAATTCCGTTTAAAGCCTCTGTACGGGGATGCTGCGGAAGAATTTCAGTCATTCCTGCTGCAGTTCTATGAGGATCATCCGAAACCCAAAGAGCTGGTGCTCTCCGCGGAATGCGAATCATTCCAGCAGGACCTCCAGGATACGCTCGGCATGGCGGTATTCATCCCGAAGAAGGGCTACCGTCAGAAGCTGATCGATATGTGCATCGAAAATGCAAAACAGCAGCTCAACCTGAAATTCGACGCGGCTGAACAGCAGAACAGCATGACTGAAAATGCTGTCAAGCAGCTTTCCGAACTGGCTGGACGTCCTATGAGACGTGTAGAACTGTTCGATAACAGCCATATCTCAGGTCAGTTCACTGTTGCCAGCTGTGTTGTATATGAGGATGGCGTGCCTGATCGGAAAAGCTACCGTCTGTATAAACTCCATACAGGAAATTCCGATGTGGATTCCATGAAGGAAGTCGTTTACCGCAGATACTTCAGACTGCTGAAGGAGAACGGGAGAATGCCCGACGGTATCCTCGTCGATGGCGGCAGGACCCAGATTGAAGCCGCGAAAGAGATCATTGACTCATTGGGCATTGACATCAAGATCATGGGTCTGGTAAAGGATGACAGACATAACACAAATGCACTGATGGATACGGATTTCAGAACATTTGATATCGACCGTGACTCCGGATTGTTCTTCCTGCTGACAAGAATGCAGGATGAAGTGCACCGCAGAGCGATCTCATATCACCGCAAACTTCGTTCAAAAGCACAGACAAAGTCGATCCTGGATGAGGTGGAGGGAGTCGGTCCCAAACGCAAGCAGAAGCTCCTGAAAGCATTCGGAAACTTCACAAATCTCAAAAATGCGGACGTTGAAGCCATTGCCGAAGTCGTTCCGATGGAAACTGCAGAAAAAGTATATGCGGCATTGCATGATGAAGGATGATATAATGTCAGGTATGAGTGAGATAAACCGTAACAGTCTGAAGATCAGAATACTGACAGCTGTATTTGTTTTATGTGTCGCTTTGCTTGGTTCTGTATGTATCGGTATTCTTAACAGCAAATATGATTCACTGTCAAGATATCCGTACACAGATCAGAAAAGCCGGGAACTGATCAAAGAATATCTGACGCCGGACGAGATCGACTATATTATTGAATACTCGATCGCACCGAATGTCTTCATCGCTTTTATCCGTGAAGAAGGATTCAATATTTACAATGCGGCTGAGTACAAGCGCCTCTCAACGTATCAATGGGATAGAACACCGGCCCAGATCGTACGTATGGTCGAAGACACAAGGGATGTGATGGATATCGATACGCTGATCATCCTGCTGTCCCAGTATTCCTATGAAGAGATCAAAGACTATCTGGACAACGGAGATCCTTATAAACAGGACAGTGTTCTGGTTATGAATGCATCCAATCTTGACGCCTGGGTAGATGCGAGCAATACGATCGTAAAACGAACACCGACCCAGCTGCGCGTCTTATCCGAAGAAGTTCCGAGTGATAAACAGATCCTGATGCAGGATGAAGCCAAAACACATCTGGAAGAGATGTGCAGGGATATTCAAAAAGGACTGAATTCGGAAAGGGCATGTGCAGGACTGATCGTGACCGAAGGCTACGTATCCTATGATGCACAGAAAGAACTGTATGATGAAGCAAAACTGAGATACGGCAAAGAAGTGCTCAGATATGAGCAGTATCCCGGTCATTGTGAACGGCAGCTCGGACTGACATGTGATTTCCGTGTAGAAGGCATCAGCAACGCGACATTCGAGCGGACACTGCAGAGCCTCTGGCTCCAGGAAAATGCATACAAATACGGATTTATAACCAGCTGGGATCACGAAAGTGAGAAGGTTACCGGAATCGGTGCCCAGATGTACCATTACCGGTATGTAGGAAACCAGCTGTCCACACAGCTTCATCTGAATCATCAGACATTCGCTGACTATATTGCTTCTGCTAACCGCTAGCGGAAGCTTTTTTTTATCCGGAACAGATCATCAAGCGGAATGAAAAAGACAGTCAGAAACTGATCATTTTCATCTTCTTCTCAATCGCTTAACATGCATGAATAAAGCCTGAAAGGTTGACAAATGTAAACTTCAGTAATACGATAAAAGGGACTACATATGTAGTCCTTTTGGGGGGATCATGGAAGGACTTAGTGAAGCCGAAAACAGAGTGGCAAGAATTATCTGGGATCATCCCGGTATTTCTTCAATGGATGTCTGGCATATCTGTGAAGAATCATACGGGTGGAAAAAATCAACCGTATTTACCTTGATCCGGAGGATCAGAGACAAAGGTTATCTGCTTCCTCAGCGGAGCGGTCTGAAGATGATCATCAGCAAAGATGAGTATTACAGTCAGAAAACGAAAAAACTTGTAGAAGAAGAATTCAATGATTCACTGGGGGACTTCATTACAAGCTATCTGAAAGACAGAAAACTGACTGTGAATGAAACGCAGCAGCTGACTGCTCTGCTGGAAAGCGTATCGGAGAAAGAAACAGGAAAATGATATGGAGACTGTACGTAAAAAACTGATTCAATTCAGCGCTGCAGTCATGACAGGTATCTGCTTTACGATCTATCCTGCCAGTGCAGAAGATCCCGATTACTCTGACTCAAAGTATTGGTCGAATCTCTGCTCGGGTCTGCTGCCATTGACAGCTTCTGAAAAGCAAAGCTGCAGTGCTTACATGGATTACATGTCGGCACAGAGCGAGGAACTGAAAAAACAGCTGGAAGAGATCGAAGCACAGCGTGCAGCGATCGCTGAAAACGTTGTGTACTATGCACGTCAGGTGAGCGGGTATCAGTCACAGGCTGATGCGCTGAACGGAGAGATCTACGATCTGAATTACAAGATCGAAGTCAAGCAGGCAGAGATCGATGAGAAACAGGCTGATATTGATCAAAGAGAAGCAGATATTACGGTGACGGAGGAAAAGATCCAGAAACGAATGGAGATCTCACAGGAAACCATGAGACTGAACCAGTTCCTGGATGTCATCATGGGGGTCCGGAAATTCTCGGATCTGATCAGAGTGATCAATGGTCTGTCGGATATCACCGGTTATGACGAAGAAGTCATGAGAGAGCTTGCTGAAGAGATCGAACGGCTGAACGAAGCCAAAGAGGAACTGGAAAAGGCAAAGGCAGAGCTGGATAAAGCAAAAGCTGATATTGTTGCCCGCCAGAATTCGATCCTTGCACTGAAATACCAGGCACAGGTCATTCAGGAAGAATACAGAAAGCAGAGCGCAAACCTTGAAGCACAAGGAAACACGATTGCAGGTGACATTGACAGCATCCGGGAAATGATGCGCAGCATCACGGAAAAACTGAACCAGGTTACTGCAAGCAGCGGCTGGAATCATCCGGTACCGGGTGCAGGCATCAACCCTGAAGCCGGTACATGGCACTATGCTTCAGGAGGCGTGCATCTCGGTGCAGACTTTGCCGGACCGCTTGGCTCAACTGTTGTAGCGATCGGAAACGGAGTTGTCCTGAAGAGTCAGGATGGATGTCCGTATGGAGAGCTCGGCAGTTCATGCGGCGCACAGAACCGCAACGGCTCACAAGGCGGCGGCAACCAGGTCTATCTTCTGACTAAGGTCAACGGCGGACTCTACGCGATCAAATATCTGCATCTGCTTGCGGGATCACCAATCGCGGCCGGCAGCATCGTTATGGCAGGTGATGCAATCGGTGCTTTGGGAAGCTCGGGAAACAGTACAG
>CAMOPG010000031.1:0-18778 GCA_946622165.1 uncultured Erysipelotrichaceae bacterium | reverse complement strand
TCACCCACGTCTGATCCGGTCGGTCAGGCGTGGTACTCTTGCCAAAATGATAGATGCCGTACATCGTGATCAGACCGCTGAGGATCTCGCCGATATATGACAGTGTGGATTCACTCTTGAACAGCAGCTGAAACAGGATCAATACAAATAAAGCTGCAAGCAGGTACCAGCGTGTTATGGTCTTCAGGTCCATGGGATCGATATTTTTCTTTTTCATAACTGATTTTCCTTTTTATATTACAAAGTCTAACATATTGTGAGTTTTGATAAGCATATGCAGCGGGAAAAAAGAGGCAGTTTTTATACTGCCTCCCATAGGCGTTTTTCATACTGACATGGATAACTCTTCATCAGGTTCTGCGTCTGAAGGTGAAGCATACAGTTCTGCTTCGAGGGAAGAGATATCATATTTCTCTGTCATGACAGGCTTCTGTCCGCGTGTGAACAGCCATGCGTGATCGACAGGCATGGCAAGGATCTGTTCCATCGGCTTATTTGCCCGGTGACTGATGTATTCTGCAGTGTCCAGATCCTGACCGCCCAGATAGAGCTGTCTGTCGCAGTTGTTCAGAATGGTTGCGGCACGGTCTTTGCCGTACAGTGAATTCAGCTGTGTCAGGCTCTGGAGGATGACAGAGATGCTGATCTCACGGGAACGGACCACGGATATGATCTTGTCGAAATCCGGGATATACATGTTCGACGCAAAGTCATCCAGATAGAATCTGACCGGGATTGGAAGACGGTGTTCCGGGTAATCGTGATCGGCACTGCGCATGAGGATCTGCAGAGCCTGCGTCATGAATATGTTGGCCAGTTTATCCATGGAACGGTCTGTGTCACTGATCGTCAGGAACACAGCGCATTTTTTCCTGCCAAGCTCTGCAAAGTCGATCTGTCTGTCTCTGCAGTAAAGCGCGCATGCCTGATCAAAGCACAGCGGATCCAGGTTCGTCGAGATGATGCCGCGGATGCTGGCGTCCATTTTCTCTGCTTTTGCGATTCCCCGGAATGCTCTGTAGCGCAGAGCTGTGGTGCTGCGGGGATAAAGGAGACTGCTCTCTTCGATCAATGCAGGAAACTTCTCGCCATCCATGACGGAAAGCAGCCGCATGACTTCTTTCAGCGTTCTCTTTTCCGGAGACATCGTTTCAAGGACATAGCTGATCAGACACGCAAGATACTGCCTTGCCGCATGACACCAATAAGGGTCATTGGAGTGCCAGTCCTCGATCAGGCAATGGCTCAGCGTCAGGATATCCTGCTCATTCCAGTAACCGTCGCAGCGGATATAATTCAGCGGATTGTATCCGTCACTGCCGGAAAGCGCAGTGAAATTGATGTTGTGCACGGTAAAGCCGTGCTGTCTCAAAAGGGGACCCAGCTCTTCATACAGCGTCCCCTTTGTGTCGGAAATGATCATGCTTTCGTGAGAAGTCATGATGTTCGGTTTGACGTAGTGTCTTGTCTTTCCGGACCCGGAAGGCCCGAAGATCAGGATATTGTTGTTGACGCCTGTCTTCCAGGTGTCAGTCTCAGCAGTGCAGTTGTGCGCAAGAATATGTCTGTGCTGATAATTGGTTCGATCGTTTCTCATTTGTATTCCTTTCTAGTCGGAGATATACAGCTCTCCGTCCTCGTCTTTTGCAATAAACACGGACTCTGTCCAGAACAGCTGCGCCATACGGATATCTTCTTCGGTAATATCATGCGTACGCAGCCCATACATCGGGTACAGTTTTCCGATACCCTCAGGCAGAGGGACCGGAATGAACGGTACCGGGTTAGTTTCAACGATATGCACTTCATCAATGTTCAGAAAATTGATGCTGTGGAGGGAGCTGTTTATGCCGGAAGGCCTGACCTTGATGCCTCTGGAAAGCTGCCAATTGATCCAGATGGCAGCGATGCGGTCTGTTTCCTCAGACCGCTCAAGGCCTTCTTCCAGCATGACGGAAATGCCGCGCAGCTGATAAGTGATATTCATATCTGATCATCTCCTTTCTGATTGCCCATGATCTCTGTGGCAAGTCCGTACTGGATCGCTTCTTCAGCGCTGAACCAGCTGTCTTCACATGTGACAGACATGATTTCCTGCGCTGTTTTGCCGGCTGCTTCAGCGATTACCCCGCAGATCACTTCTCTGGTCTGCTTCAGATCATCCAGCCGCTTCTCGATCTCAGCCGGCTTCATGCCTTCCAGTGATCCTCCGCCAGGCGCAGGATCATGGATCATGATGCGGGAATGACGTGTCATGATGCGTCTGGATCCGGCAAGGAAGAGGATCGCTCCCATGGAAGCTGCCGTACCGATGCAGACAGTCGTCAGCGGTGCAGGCATGAGCTTCATCCAGTCATAGACAGCGATCCCGCTCTGCACTTCCCCGCCGGGACTGTTGATATACAAGGTGATCATCTTATCGGGATCATCCCTGTTCAGAAACATCAGCTGCTTGAGCAGGCTGTTCATCGAATCCGGACTGACCGGATCAGTCAGGAAGATCTCTCTGTTCTGCATCAGTTCATCTTCGATCTCGATCCGCTCATAACCGCGGGCATTTTCCCTGATGATGCAGGGCTGAACATGATTCGTCATTTCACTTCACGCTCCTTTCTGAAGTCTGTGCGTACAGACGCATTGATCAGTATTCTGAGCAATGTGTGCATCTCGGTATCATTGAGCTCAAGGCGGCGAAGCGCCTTCAGCATGATCACATATGAAGTCGCAAACTTCTGATACCCGAACAGCGCGTTTTCCTGTTCAACATCATTCAGCTGTGCTTCATACTCTTCATCACTGAGGCTGTCGAAAGCACCGGCTTTTGCTTTCTCAGCGAAAGCGGCTGCCGGATTTTCCATGACCCGGGATTCCGGTTCTGTTCTGAGAAGCCTGAAAAGACCGGTCCAAAACCGGTATGCATAATCTTTTGTCATATGTTTTACCTTCCTTCACGATTTCTCCTGTTTTTTTACATGTCATTGTCAGCCTGCTATGGCCGCGCATCACTGCGGCCATAACACGACTGATTGAAAGGAGACCGACATGTGAGAAATTCTGTTTTACAGATTTCTTCAGAATTACACCCGTGCCCGCAGGGCATCTTTTGTTTTACTCTTTTCCGCCCGAGCGGAAGTGAGGGCGTTATTCTGAACATATGAAAGCCGGAATGCGATTCCGGCTTTCATAGTCTCCTCTGCCTGCCTGCACGGGATCTGAAAATACACCCGTGTCTTCGGCGCAGACGGAGACACCAAAAAATAAAACAAAATATATTTCTGCTTTCAGACAGCAGAAAATGCTTTTCTGATCATAATATTTTCATTTTTGCAGTTCCAAAACTCACATGCTGTGATCCGGAGAAATATGAAAACGCAGGAAACGGACAGTACCGTTCTCCAACAGTGAAAAGGTATGCATATAGCCCTCATCCTTGAGATGCTTCAGGATCCGTTTTTCCATACTGCGCAGTGTGTTCAGCTGTTTTGCCGAAGCATTTTCACGATCGCAGCCGATTGCATCGAGCATGTGGTCGAATTCGATCATGGATGCCTGGCGTGCGGAACGTATATAAGCAGAGGCAGGGGCAGACCGCACCATACGGATGATGTAATGCGTCATTGCCATCTGCAGGAATGAAGCATTTCCGCTCTGTTCACTGCGTGAAGGGGAATGTCTTGCATAACGGTATTTCATTTCGCTGATGCGTTGTGTGAAACGGTATAAAGGAGGCAGCAGGGACGGGTCAATGTGAAATACAGGAGGCGCTTCATTGATCTGCAGGAAGATCCCTTCAAACTGCTCGGAAGGCTCCTCTGCTTTCTGCAGAGTGATGGATATGCTGACTGTGGAAAGCTTCCGCAGGGAAGTTCTGATATCTTCAGCAGTTAACTGTCCGCTCCTGATCCTGAAATCCTCCAGGAGTTCTCTCAGCAGCACCTCAGGCTGCAGTACCGTCAGACCTTTCTGCATCAAGGACATCGCACCGTCAAATACCAGCAGATCGGTTTCCGACAAAGACTGACTGACACAGCATGAAGCCAGGAGGTCATTCCTTCGGGGATTGATATGCAGATCACGGATCTCTGCAGCTCCCCGTTTCAGGGACTGTGCCAGCACAGGCGCACTGATATAGCTTTCCGTCTGCTTTGCACAGAACAGTGCGGAAAGGGGGACGGAAAACAGCTGGTTGTTCATGGCTTCTGCATATTCATAAAGAGGCGGCAGATGTTCAAAGTCATACAGGAAGCCCTGTTCTGTTTCACTCAGCGGCAGGAATTGACCATCAAAATATCTCTTCCTGTCCCTGTAAAAGAACAGCATGGCATAGGAATTCTCCGTATCGATATGAATACGCGTGCGCATCATTTTGCGCAGGCTGTTTTCAATGACTGCTTTTCGTTCCGGACGCAGCGCAGTCTCATGGTTTCCTGACAGCAGTTCGGCAATGGACTTGGAATAGATCTTCGGTACTCTGTGGATCATGAGCGTATACACAGCGTCCGCTACCATCATGTCGAAATAGTTCAGCTGTTCGCTGAGCGTATAAGATGCGTGCAGTCCTGCCTTTTTACTGACAGTCAGGGTTCCTGCTGTATTGCCTTTCCGGATACTGTTGGCAATATATGTGTTGTTGATATACAGGACATCGATCTCTCTGACTTCCTGCAGAAACATGTTCTGTACAACGGCACCGTCTTTACTGCCTGCTTCCGGCTCATAGTTTCTGAAGTATCGGGCGATATATTCCTGAGGGTCTTTCAAAGGATGTTTGAAATGATATGTACAGTAGTCTTCCATCTGCTGAAGCCTGTCCATTGCGATCTGTCTGCGCAGTGAGAGAGCAGGATCCTGCAGACCGCTGTCTTTCAGTGATTTTTCGATCAAGGTTTCGCAGACCTCTCTGTCTTCCGGAAGCCAGTACAGAATACATTCTGCCTGCTGGCCTCTTCTTCCGGCCCTGCCTGCTTCCTGCGTATAGTTTTCCAGGCTCAGGGGCATTCCGGCATGAATGACCCAGCCGATATGACCGAGGTCAATCCCCATGCCGAGTGCATTGGTCGTTACCATGATGCCGGATCCTGTTTCTCTGAATGCTTCCCAGTTAGCCTGTTTGTTTTCACTGTCTTTCAGAGAAAGATTGCTGTCCAAAGATGCGTAATAGCGGTATACCGTAAGTTCTTTTTCTTCAGACAGTCTCTGATAGACCTGTTCTACCTGCTTCACTGTCTGACAGTAGATCAGACCCTGCTGCCGGCAATGTTCTCTTGCCCAGCCGGTGATCATCGTAAGTCTGTCCTGCAGTCGTGTTTCTTTTGAGCGTTTATGACTGCCGAGAACACGGAACGACAGTTCTTTGCGTATCACAGATTCCGACTCCTGTTCAGAAGGACAGATCACAGGATGATCCATCTGCAGGAATGTGAGGATGTCATGACGGATCATATTTGTGGCAGTGGCGGTAAACGCTGCGATCACCGGATGCCTGTTGATCCTGCGCATAAAGCGCGGTATTTCCAGATATCGCTTGCGGAACTCATAGCCCCATAATGAAATGCAGTGTGCTTCATCTACCGCGATCATACTGATATCCGCACGCTGGGCAAAACGGATAAAGGCACCTGTGCGCAGGCGTTCCGGCGTAATGTAAAGCAGTTTATAGGCATCAGGATCTCCCTGATCCTGTGCACGGATGATCTCTTTGAAAATGTCGCGTTCCCGCTTGCCTGCCTGTTCGCTGTTCTTTCCGCGCGGAAAATACAGACCGTCCTTGTCGGCATATACAGTGCCGGAAATGCAGGCTGCCGGTATATTGTTTTTCAGAAGACTGCTGACCTGATCCTGCAGAAGGGACACGAGCGGCGTTACAACAAGCGTCAGCCCGTGAAACAGCATGGCAGGTACCTGAAAACACACGGACTTGCCGCTGCCCGTAGGCATGACAGTCAGCGTATCATGACCTGAAAGAATACTGTGTATGACTTCCAGCTGCGTACTGTTCAGGGGTTCGGCAATGTCCGGGCGCAGTGTATGAAACACCCGGTTCAGTTCATCGTCACTGCAGTTGATCATCCTCGTTTTCCTTTCCATATCATTTTGACAGAAAAATGCATTGCTGAACGGATTTTTTCTGTTCAGCAATGCATCTGCGTCCGCACATGAATTTTAAGAATGCCGAGGCACTGTAAATAAGTGATCACGGTGTATCTGAAACGATATAATACATACATGCAGAAAAAGATCTTGGCTGCAGGCATCAGCCTGCTTACAATATGCAGTCTCACACTGACAGCGGCTGCGGAAAATGAACATCCGGACAACGCACCGGATATTGCCAGTGAATATGTTTACCTGGTGGATACCGGAAACGGTCAGGTGATCTGGTCGCTGAATTCTGAAGACAGGATGTATCCTGCATCAATGACCAAACTGATGACAGAGATCCTGGCAATCGAAGCACTTTCGGACAAGGACGAACGGATCATGATCACGCCTGAAATGGCAGCCGGACTGTTTGAGGCAAATGCATCGGTGGCAGGCTATCAGATCGGGGACGAACCGACCGTGCGCGATCTGCTGTACGGAACGGCTCTGGCATCCGGTGCGGAGTGCGTCAACGCCCTGGCGATACGCATTGACGGTTCTGTACCTGCCTTTGTGGATCATATGAACCGCAAGGCAGAAGAACTGGGCATGCACGACACGCACTTTGTCAATCCGACCGGACTGCATGACGGCGATCACTACAGCACATGCCGTGATATTGAGACGCTGTTCAGTTATTGTTATCAGAATGAATTCTTCCGGGAACTTCTCGGAAAGCGCACGTATTTAAGCACACCTGTTGCGTCCAATCCCAACGGCATTCCGATGGAATCTACCGTATGGAGCATGATCAAGGATCTCCCTGTACCCGGGTTTGCCGGCGGCAAGACAGGGTTTACCTATCCTGCCGGGAGATGTCTGGCATCCGGAGCAGAGATCAACGGAATGGATCTGGTGCTTATAACAGGAAAGGCTCCGAACGATCCTGCTTCAGCGGTCAATGATGCAATGACGGTTTACGGTTGGCTGTCAGAACATATGAGCCGCAGGGAACTGATCCCTGCCGGAGATATGCTGGCGAAGATACCTGTGATCGATTCAAAAACAGAATATATTACCGTGTACAGTGAAGAATCATTTTCACGGGATGTCCTGGACAGTGAAGACATCCGGGTGACTGCTGATTTTCCTCAAGAGATCACTGCCCCTGTCAGTCAGGGAGAACACCTCGGAACGATCCGTGTTTATTCCGGTGATACCGTACTGTATGAATATGATTTTGAATTAGGGGAAGATATATCCTACAGCCGTCTGGTTCATGTCAGACGTATCCTGAATGAAATATACAGCTCGCATCCGTACCTCTGCAGGGGAGCGGTCTTAACAGCAGGACTGCTGATCATTTTGCTGGTCAGCAGGATCACAGCCGGCAGAAAACGCAGACGCAGAAGGAGACGCTGAATTTCTGCAGATCATATCGGAGGTAAGTTATGAAACGTCAATACAGGATCCTGACAGCAGTGATCGCTTCTGCATCCGTGCTTTGTGCCTGTCAGAAAGAAGAACAGGTACAGCCGGAGCCGAAGATCGAAAACTGTGCCATTATTCATGAAACGGAATTCGGCGGTGTCTACATCAAATCCACGATCGATGATTTCAACAAGCTGGGATTTGTCTACGGGGACAGTGTGAACGTTGAGTTTTCCAACGGATTCAAGCTGGAGGATGTACCGTATTACAACGGATATTATGTGGATGCAGGCCAGCCGCTTCTGATCGCTTATCCCGGATATGATTACATCAAGGCAGCAGTCAACTATGGTGATGATCTTTGGGAGACTGCCGGTCTTCAGCAGAAGAATGATCAGAAGCTGAACCTGTGGATGCAGTCAAAGCTGGAAGAACATGATACTGCATCTGTATATCTGAATGAACGCGGGAAATACGCGGATATCCAGGCGGCACGGGATATTCATTACTATGATGAACGTGAACGATATACCACTGATGAAGAGTTTGCGAATTTCCGGAGCATCCATATGGGCAGGATTGCAGAAAACAGACTTTACCGCTCGGCATCTCCTTGTGACAACCAGCATAACAGGGCTCCCTATGTTGACCGGCTGATCGAACAGGCGGGTGTGAACGGGATCATGAACCTTTCCGACAGCCATCTGAAGATCCGGGGATATATGGAAAAGGAAAACTTTGACTCACCATATTTTCTGTCACTGTACCAGAATGATCAGGTCATTCCCCTGGCACTGAACATGAATTATCTTTCCGAAGAGTTTGCCGTTACGGCTGCCCAGGGACTGAAGGAACTGGCAAAGCTCGAACCTCCGTATCTCATTCACTGCACGGAGGGAAAGGACCGTACAGGATTTATATGCATGCTGGTAGAGGCGCTGGCAGGAGCGGATTATCAGCAGATCGCAGATGATTATATGGTGACATATGACAATTACTACGGCATCACGGCGGACAGTGAGCCGGATAAATATCAGACGATCCTGGAAAAGAACCTGGATGCCATGATCCGTTCCATTGTCGGTGATGAGAGCATCAATATCACAAATACGGACCTGTCCGTATATGCGAAGAATTACCTGCTCAAAGCAGGCATGAGTGAAGAAGAGATCACAGCATTCCTGAACCGTATCTGTGAGTAACAGACTGTACATGATCCGGAACAGCGTGATCTGTATATGATGATATGCGAGGCGTAGAAATGAACAATGATCTGATGATCCGCAGCATCTATATTGACTGGGATCAAATCGAATCTGACAGTTATCTGAGAAATATCGAAGCGCTCAGGGATAAGGCGAGGATCGACTTTCATGCGCAGACAACGATCCTGACAGGAGAAAACGGGTCAGGCAAATCAACACTGCTGGAAGCGATCGCTGTTGCCTATGGCTTCAATCCTGAGGGAGGCTCCAGAAATTACAGCTTTTCTACATATGACTCCCATTCGGAACTGTCCAAAGCAGTCACATTGGTCAAAGGGATCCGCAAACATAACGGATGGGGTTATTTCCTGCGGGCAGAGAGTTTCTACAATGTAGCAACAGCCGAGGAGGAATATTCAAAGGACACGCAGAAAGGTCCTATGTATTACCACAGAAGATCCCATGGGGAAAGCTTTCTGGCCCTGGCACAGGAAAACTTCCGCTCACGCGGTCTTTATCTGCTTGACGAACCGGAAGCTGCTTTGTCGCCGCGCAGACAGATGACCATGCTGATTGAGATCATGGAAAGCATCAAACTCGGCTCCCAGTTTATCATCGCGACGCATTCACCGATCCTTTCCGGCATCCCGGATGCGGAATTATGGTCATTTGACGGACCGCTCCATACATGCACTTACGAGGAAACAGATGCATATACCGTTACCAGAATGTTTATCAACAGCCGGGAACAGATCCTGAAGCATCTGCTGGAGGAAGAATAAGAAAACCACAGTCTGTACTGAACATATAAACTGTTCATGCAGCTGTGGTTTTTGTGTGCAGATATACTCAGAGCTTTTCGTTCAGGAAATCACGGATAACGGCCCTTGTTTCTTCCTGAAAGAATTCATCAGAACCATGATCAGCACCATCCACGATGTAATAGCGGACATCTTTTCCTGCTTCTGTCATGGCATGATAATACAGCTCGCTCTGTTCAATGTTGACGACATGGTCATCACTCCCGTGCATGACAAGCACCGGGCATGTGTGTTCACAGATGCCGTTGATCCCGCCTGCCTGCTTTGCACGGACAGGATCGTCGGAAGGCAGTCCTCCCAGCAGCATGCATTCCGGGAATTCTTCAGGTATATTTGAACGACCGGGACGTTTTCCCTGTTTGATGGCATTGAGATTGAACTGATAGACCGCTTCAATGTCGGCAATGCCGTACAGGTCAACTGCGCATTTGACATGGCTGCTCACATTGCTGTATGCCTGTGTATCAAACTGTCCGTCATTGTTTGCAGCAAGCAGTGTCAGATGACCTCCTGCAGACGAGCCGATGATGCCGATGCGTTCCGGGTCGATATGGTACTTTTCTGCATTTGTTCTGAGAAACCTGACGGCTGTCAGGACATCATTGATCTGTGCAGGAAATACCGCTTCACCGATGATGCGGTATTCAGCAGCCGCAATGATGACGCCTTCTTCTGCAAGAAACATCAGTTCCGGCAGCATCTCCGCTGCCCGCTCACGTCCTCCGCGCCATGCACCTCCGCATACCCATACCATGCAGGGATATCTGTTCGTATCTTTTGTGCGGTGTCCGACAGGAGAAAGCAGAGAAACATGCAGATCACGCATTTCTCCGTTCAGCAATGGCTGCCGATCATAAACGATCCCCTGGTGCAGATAAATATGCTTCCGTCTGATATCCGGTCTGATCACTGTTTTCATGGTGCGCCTCCCTGATTCAGCAAAATTATAGTTCAAAGATCAGACGGCCATGAACCTGTTCTGTTTATGATTCATACGGGCATATAAAAGCCGCAGTATGTGCTGCGGCAGGCAGTGCGTTCGGTTTACAGTTCCTTCATCGCAGAGGCGAGGATCACAGCGGAATAGTCTCTGACAAACATATCCGTATTGATCAGAAGATCATATGTTTCTTTCTTTCCCCATTCCGTATCGCTGTGAGCTTTGTGGTAGTTATAGCGGATCATATCCTCTTCATGGATCTTAGCCTTAACCTCTTCATCATCCGTCAGATCATGATAGAGCGGTGATATCTTGGCACGCACGATCTTTGCCGGAATATCCAGCGCATAGGTAAGGGCAGATACGCAGGTATATCCTTTTTCCAGGATCATTTCCCTTGTGGCACGGTCATGGATCAGACAGGGTCCCTTTGCAAGGGCAATATCGATCGCTTTGTCAAACGCGGCACTGATGCGTGCATATTCGGGATCGGAAACGATCTCTTCTTTCGTGATCGCATCACTGCGCAGTTTTGTTTCAAACGCTTCCACATCTTCCTGGGAAACGCCGCATTCAGGAACCAGTTCCAGCAGCAGTACTGCGTCCCAGTATGCATAGCCTCCGGCCTGGCATGCCCTGACGGCGATCATTCTTCCCATGGAGCAGTATTCACTGTCCAGAACGATGCAGTGGGGTCTGCTGTATTGTGCTTCAAATTCTTTTGCGCCTTTCGTATCAAACGCTTTTCTGACATCTTCAGCCATAGTTGTCACTCCTTGTTTACCATTAATATATCCCATCATGAACCGCGATGGAAACTAACGTTGCATGATCTGCAGCTGCTGCACAGCGTTCGGTTTTATTTATGAATCATAAAATATCACAGCAATTTGCAGGATCACTATTTTTTATAATATATAAAAGATACAGAACAGGAGGGGACGTATGAATACACGCGATTTGCAGATCTTTATCAAGATTGCCGATTACCGGAGCATTACAAGAACTGCCGAGGATCTTCAGATGACACAGCCTGCGATCAGCAGCGCATTGAAACGTCTGGAAGAAGAGCTCGGATACCCTCTGTTCATCAGACGCGGCAAGTGGCTGCTGCTGAACAGTCAGGGAGAACTGTTTTACCATGCCTCAAAAGATTTTCTGGCAGAGATCGATCATATGAAGAGCGGCCTGCAGCTGAACGATCATCAGAAAAAAGAGATCGTGATCAAAATGTATCTGCACAGTGACAGGCTGTATGAGCTCCTTGGTTCATTCACTGAGGAAAATCCGGATATCCGCGTCACACTCCAGACAGGAGTGAACACCGGATCGGAAAGCTACCGGACCAGTGACTTTCATGTACTGCTGCTTCCCGACAGGGATGAATCCGATGACTTTCTGCCCCTTGAACATAGAGGAGGCCTGTATGCGATCCTGCCTGTGAATCATCCGTTCGCATCCTACACACATCTGACGATCGATGATCTGAGAGATGAAAAATATGTATTTCAGACGGTATCTGATTCAGCCGGCATTGAATCTGTATACCATACATGCATCAGCGCAGGCTTTACGCCGAAGATCTCTGTGATCACCAGCGGCAAGACAAGCAAGTTCGCAGCGATCAGGAAAGGATGCGGCATCGGACTTGCCTATGACAATGCATTATCACTGGCACCGCTGATCAAGGACTGCCGTGTGATCCCGGTGGAATTCCCGCTGAAGATCAGCTGGCTCGGCCTGGCATGGAAACCTGAAGAACTCACTGAAGCTGCAGAACGCTTCCTGGCGTTCGCAAAGGAGAATATCTGATATGGAACTGGAGTCGATCAAGTCATTTATCAAGATCGCCGAGCTGAACAATATGACGCTGGCGGCGGAAGAACTGAACATGTCTCCATCAGCCCTAAGCAGCATGCTGCAGAAACTGGAAAAAGAGCTTGGATACAGCCTGTTTGACAGGTCGGTAAAAGGCATGAAGCTGACGCCGAACGGGAAGTATTTCCTGGAATGGGCGCACAAAAACAAAGCATTCAAAGACAGACTCATGGCTGATATCGACCGCTCTGCACACAGTGTGGGCAGGATCAGGATCGGAACGATGATCAACAGCGATACGCTGTATATCATGCTGTCGGCGTTCCTTGAGCGGCATCCCGACATACAGATCGAACTGTATGACGAAAAGGCGATCCTGGACAATTATCTGATGTCAGACCTGGATGCATTCCTGATCCCGAAAGAAGATATGCAGGGACAGCCCGGCATAAAAATGGCAGTGCGCACTTCATTGCTGGTCATGATGCATGATAAGAATCCGCTTGCGTCAAGAGAACAGCTGACACTTGATGATCTGAAGGAAGCCGGCTTTGTATTTACGGCCCACAACGGCAGGCTGGACTGGACATATGATTACTGCATCAATCACGGTTTTGAGCCGGATGTGCGCTTTGTCTGCGAGGAGTTTGATGATAAGCTCGATATTCTTGCCAGATCAGACGCTGTGGCGATCGGATACAATACGATGCGTCTGCTGAGAGCGCAGATGCGGAAGATCAAAGCGATACCTCTGCTGACAGAAGAAGCAGTCAAAATGGAGTTCTGGTTTGTATGGCGGAAAAAACCGCTCAATCCGCTGATGGATCAGCTGAGTGCATTTGCCCTGGAGTTCGATCAGAAAGGGCGGGAATATTTCATTCGGGATTGATAACGGAAATGTGAGGGAAAATATCCCTCGCTTTTTTCTGCATGTCATTGTCTGCGAAAAAAAATCTTCCGGGGTCTCCGGAAGATATGAATGATCAATTGTTTCCGCTGCTTACAGGCAGGTAAGGAATCAGCGATTTGGCAAGATTCGGGATCGTCATGGTCTGAAGCCATACAGTACCGGGACCTGTCAGTACGGTATTGAAGAGTCCTTCACCGCCCAGCAGTTTGTTTTTCAGTCCTTTGACTGCAACGATATCCATTGTGACTCCTTCAGTGAACCCGGCTACATTGCCGGTATCTACGATAATCTGTTCTCCGCGCTGCAGCTGTCTCTCCACCAGTGCCCCATCGATCTCTACAAAGGCGATCCCGTTTCCGGACAGCTTCTGCATGATGAAGCCTTCGCCGCCGAACAGTCCGGTGCTCAGCTTTTTGTTGAAGAATGTGCTCAGGTTAACAGATGACTCTGATGCCAGGAATGAACCCTTCTGAAAGATCCATGCGCCGTTTCTGAGGTCCAGAGGAATGATCCTGCCGGGAAAGCTTGCACCAAAGGCAATATAGGAATCATCACTTCCGGCAGTGTATATGTTCCGGAAGATGTTCTCACCGGAGAAAAGTCTTCCCAGACCGCCTGTACCGGTGGTGTGCATTTCCATATCATTGGACATCCAGACCATGGAACCGCCTTCCGTGATCATTTCTTCTCCGCGTTCCAGTCTGCATTCAACGACAGGGAACGGTGTTCCGGTAATTTCAAATTTCATATGATGTTTCTCCTTCTGCTGTCTGAATTATAGCATTGATCATGAAGGCTGCCGGGCAGGAGAGACAATATTAAACTTTTCTGCCAATACTGTCTTCAATGTGAGGAATATTCATATGATTCCGTGAAAACATGTTTTCATATCTGCGCAGGAAAAGTAAGAAGGTTCTTTGTGTCTTTTGACGCATTGGCCCACAAGAGGTCAAAAATATGAGATGATATGGAACAAGGGGAGATAATATTATGACTGGGAACGAAACATTGGAAGAACTGCAGGCTGAGCTGCAGAAGATCGAAGATGCCGAGGCAAGAGTTTTGGGGAATTATGAAAAGGTGCGTGCAGACCTGGAGAACAGGATCGCAAAGCATCAGGCGGAAATCGCCTCCCTTGGTCTGTTCAAATTCGGGGAAAAGAAAGACCTGCAGGGACGCATTGATGAACTGAATGAAGAACTTGCACACGAGCTGACGAAAGCACAGGAAGAAGTACGTGTTCTGAGAGATGAGGAATACGAGCTGACACTGAAGATCCGCAGGATGCAGGGAGATCCGATCATATAATGAAAAAAGCACTTCGCAAATGGAGTGCTTTTTATCAGGTTCATGCAAGCTGCTTGATGTCTTTCCTCAAACGGAATAGCAGGAACATTGTATAGATCGCAATGCCAAGTATGAAGAACAGCAGCAGTACAGTGATCACAGCGATCAGTGTGTCAGGGTTTTTCATGGCGTTCAGCTGAACAGAGATCAGTTCAAATACACATACACAGACCAGGTTGACCACCTTGACGGTATGAAGTTTGCTGCTGAGGGCTGAACCGTAATCATCCGCAACCTTTTCGAGTATTCCGAGCAGGAAATACATATATACAGCAGAGACCGCCGAAATGAGCGAATTCACGATTCTGGCATCGAAGTCCGGGTTTGTGATGCCGAGCAGCCATACAGCCAGTGAGAGTACTGCCAGTGCACAGGATGTCCATTTCAGCCAGACCTTTCCTTCTGTATATGTTCCAAGGTTGTCATAAGCCAGGAACAGCAGGATCCATCCGATAAAGGCCGGTGTGAAATTGATCGAATTGATATTTATGTTGAGCAGGGTAAACAGGAACCCGAACGCAATAAACGATAATGCTCTTTGAATATTCATCATTCTTCTCCTTTCAGTTTATACAGCATGCAAATGCTGTTAAATGGGATTATAAGCATGTATTGTTCAAAAGTAAATACAGACGCATGACCGGTCCGCTTCCATTGTTTGACATCGCTTGGAAGACCGGTCAATAATTGTCTTGAAGTCGTATGACGGGAGGTTGCACATGGCAGAAACAGTATCATTGGTATTTACGGGAGACATCGGATTCGATAAATACATGGACGGCAAATGGAATGACGAGGAACTGATCTCAGATGAGATCCTTGATTTCCTGCACAGCGGGGACCATGTTGTTGCCAATGTGGAAGGTGCGCTGGTCCGTCAGGAAAAGAAGGAAGGTCTGCAGGGCGTACAGCAGCTGGTCCATGCAATGGATCCGGATGCGGTCAAGGTGCTTGGAAAGATGGGTGCCGATATCTGGAATCTCTGCAATAACCACATCCTGGATGCAGGAGATGAAGGCGTAAGGAAAACACTGGAGGAGGCCGAGAAGTTCGGGGCGAAAACAGTCGGCGTCGGCATGAACCTGAACCAGGCAAAAGAGATCCTGTATCTGCCGGATGCAGGCGGGATCGGTCTGTTCAGCGTCGGCTTCCGTACCGGCTGCAAACCTGCGGGTGAAGCCAAAGCAGGCTGCCTTTTGTGGAATGAAATGGAACTGATCGAAGCGAATATCCGTGAGATCAAAAGCAGATGCCGCTGGTGCTGTCTGATCGTGCACGGCGGAGAAGAATTCACGTCACTCCCGAGCCCTTATGTGCGTGAGCGCTATCTGAAGTTCCTTGATATGGGTGCAGATATGATCGTGGCGCACCATCCGCATGTTCCGATGAACTATGAGACGGTCGGCGATAAGGTGATCTTCTATTCACTCGGAAACTTCATCTTTGATACAGACTACCAGAGAGCACAGTATCACACGGAAGAAGGCATTCTGGTGAAGCTGAATTTCACGGAAGAGAACTATACATGGGAGGCTGTCGGGATCAATATCATCCGCGGACCCGAACATATCGTGAAGGCTGACCTTCCGCAGATCTTTGCGGATGTTCAGCAGGAGGAATATGAGAAGCTTTCCCCGCTTGCCGCAAAGATGTTCCTGGCTGCGACGAAACGCCAGCAGATCTACCTCAATCCCAAAGCATTTGAGCATAAGACGCCTCAGGAATGGGAGGAACATTTCACCGATCCCAACAGACGCTACCGTGTGCCGGGTGAAGCGCTTGATTTTACGATCATCTGGGAACTGGCACAGAAAGAACAGGAAGGCGCATGGAAAGAAAGCAGCCTTCCGCAGGTCGTTGATTATATACTCGGCCAGATGTGAGACCGGAGACAATACAGGCAGAATCTTTTGTCAATGATGCATGATTCATCATGGAAGTTTTTCGTGTTCGCATAGTATAATAAATCCGGAAATCGAAGCACGTACGTTTAAAGAGATCATAAGGAGCCCATCATGAAAAACAAGTTTGTAATGTCGCGCGCCCGTAATGCAGCTTATGTTCAGAAAAACATGGATCTGCTTTTATTCAATGCAATGAAACTTGCAAGGTATGATGTTACTCAGGAAGAATGTCTGCAGGGAATTCAGGATGAAGAAGCTGCTCTGGCATATTCGAATTTTAAGCGTACCTTTGAATATCTCCAGCTGGATAAGGACGCAGAGATCGATTATCATTACCTGCTTGATCTGCACACGCTGCTGATGGAGGGCCTGCAGGAAGGCTTTACCAACAATATGACAGATGAGCAGATCGAAGAACTGAGCCGCATCATCAACCAGCCCGCAAAGGCAAATACCGAGATCGCCATCGACGCCATGCTGTATATCCTGGATAAGCGTCTGTTTGAAGACGGAGACATCCGTGTTGCGCTGATGTTTGCCAACAAGATCATGCTGGAAAACGGCTGCGGTGTGATCACTGTGCCTCCCATGTATGATGATGATTTCAGAGAACATCTGCAGAAACTGAATGTGACCAGGGATTCCGAACCGTTCAAAAACTGGGTGTTCAAGTGCTGCCTGAGAGGAGAGCGGATGTCCTGAAGCTCCGGGCGTCAGATCAGTATACCGGACCGGCAATTGCCGGTTTTTCTTTGCATTCTTAAGAATATGCTGTTTAAGAACGGGTCATAACTGTGTGACGGATGAAACATGATGACATATAATAATGTTCATGATTCGAGGGAAAGACTATGAACAGATTTAGCAAAACATTACTGGCACTGACGCTGGGAATTTCTGTCAGTGCCTGTGCAGGTACACAGAACGGGACCGCAGCAGCCGATCAGCCGGTCAAAGAACGTGCGGCAGTTGACGTATCTGATCTGGCGGGCGTAGACGCGGCAGCCGGAACGGATATCGTTTCCTACCTGACAGACGGCGCACTGAACGACGAAACAGTATTGATGGATGAGGAAGGCACAGCGCTGACTGCGGATGAACTGTCGTTTGAACTGGCATATCAGGCATATGATGCATTCAGATATTATGCATATTATTACGGGAAAGAGCCTGCTGTCACAGATGACATGGGCGATGGAAGAACGTTCGGTCAGTATATCGCAAGCGTAGCAGCAGATGCTGCGCTGACATATGCGGCTTCAGAAGTGATCGCAAAGCAGGAAGGCCTGGAAATGCCCGCAGAATACAAGGCGGAAGTCGAAGGCATCTATGACAATAACGTCGAATACTACGGACAGAATGAATGGAGCCGGGCAGTCAGCGAGGGAACTGTTGCGGAAGCGGATTATACGGAAGAACAGAAACAGGCATGGATCAAAGAACACGGCGCCAAGGCGTTCAGAGACTATCTGCTTTATTTCGGCACGACCAGGGAAGGATACGAAACACTGGTCAACAAGAATTACAATTACATGACAGCACAGAAGCTGCTGTTTGCGGACGGCGGAAAATACGCTCTGACGGATGAAATCAAAGCTGAAGAAATCGCTGAATATGCTGAGGAAAACGGCGTTGTCTGGGCAAGATGCATTCTGTTCTCCACGATGGAGAATGACGATGCGGCAGCTGCAGAGGCAGAGGCAAAGAAAGCCTATGAAGAACTGTCCGCACTGACCGGTACAGAACTGTCCGAGAAATTCACGGAACTGCAGCAGAAATATGATAAGAGCGGCTACACAGCCGGTGAAGTCCAGATGTATACAAACACCGATTCACTGGTAAGCGGCTATTATGAAGGCATTACTGTCCTGAAGCCGGGTGAGATCGGCATCACTGACCGCACAGCATACGGCTACTTCATCCTTCTCAGGGAAGAAGACAGGCCTCAGGATCTGGAACAGACGGTCACTGACAACTACGCATCCAAAAAGATGAAGGAACTGAGCACAAAAGTTCTGGAAGACAGCGGATGCACTGCTGAATCGATCCTTGAAAAGATCGATATCGCATCCTACTATACGAAGCTGTTCGCACTGCAGGATCAGATCGATCAAGCAAACGGTACAGCAGCAGAGCAGAACTGATTTGCATGATCTCTGCATATCAGCACAAGAGAAGCGACAGGCGGTTCAATGACGGACCGCTTTTTTTAAAAATTGTCCCGGCATTTCGGTGTGCCCGATTGTATATATAGTGAAGGGAGGTCAGACAGGATGAAGGAAACTTTGCGGCGTACGGACAAAGAGATCACGGAAATCTAT
>CAMOPG010000030.1:0-19112 GCA_946622165.1 uncultured Erysipelotrichaceae bacterium | reverse complement strand
CGATCCCGATCTGAAGTAAGAAAAAACAACATGATTTCCGGTACAGCCGCCGCTCGCGGCTGTATTTTTTTGTCACTTCCGATATACTTATAGTAGCAATTCATAAGACATAGGAGGATATTAGATCATTATGAGTTTTCCTGAGAATTTTTTGTGGGGCGGCGCTGTAGCTGCGAACCAGTGGGAAGGCGGCTGGAATATCGGCGGACGCGGACCTGCAATGACAGACGTTACGACAGGCGGCACAGTCAATACGCCGAGACTGATCACTTACATCGATAAGGACGGCAATCACGGCACCCTGACAAGAGGACAGGCACTTCCGGAAGGTGCGCGCTACGCAGTACTGGATGAGTATCATTATCCCAACCACGAAGCAGTAGACGGATATCATCATTACAAAGAAGATATCGCTCTGTTCGGAGAAATGGGATTCAAGCAGTTCCGTATGTCCATTTCATGGTCCAGACTGTTCCCGACAGGTACTGAAAAAGAACCTCTGAAGGAAGGCGTTGAATTCTACCGTGACATGTTCAAGGAAATGCACAAGCACGGCATCGAACCGCTCGTTACGATCTGGCACTTCGATACGCCGCTGTATCTTGAAGAACACTGCGGCGGCTGGCTGAACCGTGAAACGATCGAACACTTCGTCAGATTCGCAACAACATGCTTCACGGAATACAAAGGCCTTGTTCATAACTGGCTGACATTCAACGAGATCAACAACACGATCCAGTTCCTCGGCGTACGTTCCAATGCGACTGAGAAAGACTACCAGAACGCTTACCAGCATCTGCATTATCAGTTCGTTGCAAGCGCAAAGGCAGTCCAGATCGGACATGCGATCGACCCTGCCAACAGGATCGGCTGCATGATCTGCGGTATTACATGGTATCCTGCAACATGCGATCCGAAGGATATCCTTGCCAACAGATACGCATGGGAAAAGAACATCTTCTACTGCAGCGACGTACAGTGCCTCGGTCAGTACGGCACATACGCAAAGCGTCTGTGGAAGGAACACAATGTCAAGCTTGACATCACGGAAGAAGACCTCGCAGACCTCAGAAGAGGCACGGTCGACATGTACACATTCTCCTACTACATGTCCAACCTCGTTACGACGCATACCGTCAAGGATATGGTCGGCGGAAACTTCTCACTCGGCGCAAGAAACGAATATCTGAAGTACAGTGACTGGGGCTGGGCAACAGACGCTGACGGCCTGCAGTATTATCTGGAAATGATCTATGACAGATATCAGCTGCCGATCATGGTCGTTGAGAACGGTCTGGGCGCTTACGATACAGTCGAGGAAGACGGTTCCATCCACGATCCGTTCCGTATTGATTACTACCGTCTGCACATTGAGGCAATGGACAAAGCGATCGAAAACGGTGTTGACCTGATCGGATATACAACATGGGGATGCATCGACGTTGTCTCTGCCGGTACCGGTGAAATGAGAAAACGCTACGGCTTCATCTATGTAGATATGGATGACGAAGGAAAAGGATCCATGGCAAGAAGCCGCAAGGATTCCTTCTACTGGTACAAAAAGGTCATCGCTTCCAACGGAAAAGATCTTGCATAAAACAAACGAAGGCTCTCTGCGGAGAGTCTTTTTTCGTATACAGAAAAAGAGCTGCAGCTCCCGGGATCTCTCCCCTGCTGCAGCTCATCATCATTTGATTATTCTTCTTCGAACAGGCATGCGCCGTTGCTGGCGATGACGTCCTTATACCACCAGAAGCTCTTCTTCGGGTAGCGGTTGAATGTACCGTTGCCATAGTCGTCGCAGTCTACGTAGATGAATCCATAGCGCTTGGACATCTGCTTTGTGCTTTCGGAAACCAGGTCAATGCATGCCCAGCTTGTGTAACCCAGCAGTTCAACGCCGTCTTCATTGATCGCGTCATACATTGCGCGGAAGTGTTCGTCATAGTATGCGATATGCGCGTCATCATTGACCGTGTAGGATCCCTTGCCGTCTTCGACCAGTTCTTCCTTTTCACCGATACCGTTTTCTACGATGAACAGCGGTTTTCTGTATCTGTCATACAGGTCGACCAGGGAAACGCGCAGACCGATCGGGTCTGTCTGCCAGCCCCATTCGGAAGCTGTCAGATACGGGTTCTTGATCGCTGTGACTGTGTTGCCTGCTGTTGTCTGCAGACCTTCTGTGTTCTTTGCAACACAGCTGGAGGAATAGTAGGAGAAGGAAATGAAGTCAACAGGATACTTCTTCATGACTTCGAGATCTTCCTCTGTCATGACCAGGTTCAGGCCATGGTTGCGGAATCTTGCGAGCAGGTATGCAGGATATTCGCCGAATACCTGTGTATCGGAATAGCAGTATGTGCTGCGCATTCTCTGCTGTGCTTCCAGAACATCCTCCGGTTTGCATGTGAACGGATAGTATGTCAGCTTTGTGAGCATGCAGCCGACTTTGGCTTCAGGATCGGATTCATGGATGTACTTTGTTGCAAGCGCACTTGCGACGAACTGATGGTGCATGGACTGGAAGATCACTTCTTCCCACTTATCATCATCGAATCTGTCTCTCAGAAGACCGCCTGTTGTATACGGATGGCGGATCATGGAGTCGACTTCGTTGAATGTCAGCCAGTACTTGACTCTGTCCTTATAGCGGTCAACGATCGTTCTTGTGAAGTTCATGAAGAAGTCGATCGTCTTTCTGTTGTACCAGCAGTTGTATTCCAGAACCAGATGCAGAGGCGGTTCGTAATGGGAAATGGTAACCAGCGGTTCAATATTGTGCTTCTTCAGTTCTGTAAATACATTGTCATAGAACTGCAGGCCTTCTTCATTCGGTGTTTCTTCATCACCCTTCGGGTAAATACGGCTCCAGGCGATGGACATACGGAATACTTTGAATCCCATCTCTGCGAGCAGGCCGATATCTTCCTTCCAATGATGGTAGAAATCGGAACCGTGACGTTTCGGATAGTGTACGAGATCTTCCGGATGAGCCATTGCTTCCAGGACGTCCTTTTCCAGAACTTCGTTCTGTTTTGCATAGTCCTGTACGTCTACATCAAGATGTGATCTTGCCGCATCGGAAACAGACCAGCCCTTGCCGCCTTCGTTCCATCCGCCTTCAAACTGATTTGCTGCTGTAGCGCCTCCCCACAGGAAGCCTTCCGGGAACTGTTTAGCCATTATTTTTCCTCCTCTAAATATTCACCGTTTGATTCACAAACTTTCTTCATCCATTCATAGGATTCTTTCTTGACGCGTTCCAGTGTGCCGTGACCGTCATTGAATCTGTCAACATAGACAAATCCGTAACGTTTTCTCATCTCGCCTGTACCTGCGGAAACGACATCGATCGGTCCCCAGTACAGATAGCCCATGACATCAACGCCGTCCTTGATCGCTTCATTGACCTGGATCAGGTGATCTCTTGTGTATTCTACACGGAACGGGTCTTTGATCTCATGATTCTCATCCAGATTTTCATCCAGACCGATACCGTTTTCAACGATGAACAGCGGTTTTCTGTATCTGTCATACAGGACGTTCAGCACATAGCGGATGCCTTCCGGATCGATCGGCCAGCACCAAGGTTCAGGTGATGTTCCCTTCAGATAAGGATTCGGTCTGCCGGTAATTCCGCCTGTGTCTGCACCGTTGGCGATCGTCTTGTCATATGTACCGGAACGGTAATAGCTGAATGCGAAGAAGTCTACGGTATAGTCATGGATCATCTGCAGGTCTTCTTCAGAGAAGTGCGGCGTGCAGTCCAGTTCCTTCCACATTCTGTACATGTAGCCGGGCACATAGCCGTTGCAGAACGGATCGCCGAAATAGAAGTTGGCGAGTCTGACGGATTGATATGCGCCGAACACATTTTCCGGATCGCAGTTATACGGATAAGTCGCAACAGAAGACGAGGTAAGCATGCAGCCGACCTTTGCGTCAGGATCGATCTCGTGACCGAGCTTGACTGTCCATGCATTGGCAACCAGGATGTTTGCATATGCCTGCCATTTATCCTTGTTGGAGATCGCAAGCGGATCATTCTTGTCTTCCGGTTCCAGTGACAGCGCGCCGCCGGCAACAAACGGAAGCTTCCACATATTATTGACTTCGTTGAATGTCAGCCAGTACTTCACCTTTCCCTTATAACGTGTGAATACTGTTGTGACATAACGCTTCCAGAATTCGATCGTCTTCGGGCATACCCATCCGCCGTATTCTGTCAGCAGATGCAGCGGTGTTTCATAATGGGACAGTGTAATGCAGGGTTCCATGCCGAGTCTCAGCATTTCATCAAACATGTCTTCATAGAACTTCAGACCTGCTTCGTTCGGTTCTTCTTCGTCGCCGTTCGGGAAAATACGTCCCCATGCGATCGATGTTCTGAAGCAGTTGAATCCCATGCCTGCCATCAGCGCAAGGTCTTCCTTGTAGCGATGATAGAAGTCGATGCCTTCATGGCTCAGATAAACCTTGTTGGGATTCAGACACATTTCCCATTTGCCTGTTTCCTCATTCCACTTCAGGCCGGGGTCTTTGGAACCGATACCGACCATAACATCGGTAACGTTGGGCTGTTTGCCGTCTTCAAGCCAGGCACCTTCGAGCTGGTTCGCTGCTACTGCACCGCCCCAGAGAAATCCTTTCGGAAAATCCATAATTCAGTCCTCCATATTCAATTGATGATCATTCAGCTTCACGCCGCGATAAAAACGGCATAATCGTGCTTCGTTCTAAAGAAATTGTTTCATTTGACTCCGACAGTGTCAAGTACAAAAAGGAAATCGGCACAATAGTATCAGAAAGCTTTCATAAGTGTTTCATTTGTCTCGTAAAAACATCATGAACACGCAAAATCAGCGCTGATTTCCATGCGTCTTTGGTGTCAAAAAAAACTCCTGTGATCTGTATGATCATAGGAGTCCGCTCTATTAGTTTTCGAGGGCTTCCGCACACTTGACAAGCAGGTCGCGGATCGGCAGATGCTGAGGGCATGCGCCTTCGCATGCACCGCACTGGATGCACTCGGATGCCTTGCCGTGAGGCTCTTTTGTTGCGTTGGCATAAGCACGCTTCGCAGCTTCTGTCTGTGAGAAGATCATCTCACGGTTCATTGCCGCGAAGATATCCGGGATGCGGATCTGCATCGGGCATCCGTCCACACAGTATCTGCATGCTGTGCAGGGGATCTGCGGGATCTCATTGAGCGCCTTCTGGGCATTGCGGATCGTTTCCTGTTCCATCTCAGTCATGCCTGTGAAGTCTTTCATGTAGGATGTATTGTCAGCCATCTGTTCAATGCTGGACATACCGCTCAATACGACCATGACATTCGGCAGTGAAGCGATATATCTGATCGCCCAGGATGCCGGTGACATATCCGGTTCTGCTTTTGTCAGGATCTCTTTGACAGGCAGCGGCGGATCTGCCAGTGTGCCGCCCTTGACAGGCTCCATGACAACAACGGGCTTGCCGTACTTCTCACATACTTCATAGCACAGTCTGGACTGTACTGTAGGGCTTTCCCAGTCAGCGTAGTTCAGCTGCAGCTGGACGAATTCAGCTTCCGGATGTGCCTGCAGGATGCTTTCCAGAACATCTGCTGTATCGTGGAAGGAGAAACCGACATGCTTGATCAGTCCTTTTGCCTTCTGTTCCTGAACAAAATCCCAGATATGATATTCTTCATACTTATCAATGTTGTTTTTGCTGAGGGCGTGCAGCAGATAGAAGTCAAAGTATCCTGCTCCGGTCCGTTCCAGACTCGTATAGAATTCCTGCTTTGCGGATTCCTCATCATGGCATGCATATGCTGAAGCGTTCAGCTTGCTTGCAAGATAGTAGGATTCTCTCGGGTAGCGGTCTACCAGCGCCTGTTTGCAGGCTGCTTCTGATCCGTTGTAAACAAATGCAGTATCAAAATATTTCAATCCTGCATCAAGGAACATATCGACCATCTTTTTTGTCTGTTCGATATCGATCTCATCTGTTACCTTGTTGATGCGGGGCAGTCTCATCAGACCAAACCCGAGCTTCGGCATGGCTTTTGCAAATTCCTTTTCCATTTATAAATCCTCCTTCGTATATACCTGCTGTTTCCCGATGCAGGCATTACCCATTTTGAATGACGATATCGCAGATTCTGCGGATATCGTAAGCGTTGAAATATGTCTCCTCCAGCGGGATCCATTTTTCTTTGAATTCGTTGTACTTTTCCTGGCCGTCGCGCAGCAGCACACGCTTCAGCTGTGCTTCAGGATCGATATCCATGAAGATCTTCAGATCACTGTATTTCTGCAGCAGCGGATGGCAGCTGTAGGAACCTTCCAGAATGATGCAGTCACGCACTTCCGTGCTGACCGGTTCACTCAAGGCCATGATGCCTCTGATGAATTTCCGGTGACTGATCACTGTGCAGCCGTTTCTGAAGGGCTCAAGGACTTCTTCAATCAGACGTTCACGGTCAACATTTCCGCCCGGCTCGGCATAGCGTTCAGGCGTTCTTTGATGCACCTGCAGAAAAAAGTCATCCATATGGAATACCGGTACATCCAGCAGTTCGGAAAGAGTTTTTGCTATTGTCGTCTTTCCGGACGTGCATCTCCCGTCGATCGCGATCACTGTGCGCTGTCCGGTGTTTCTCAGCTGACTGATCCGTTCAACGACCAGAGATGTTTCTTCAGGAATCCTCACCAGCATCACTGTTCTCTTTCTTCCTGCATCTGCAGCATGTCTCATCGATCTCATACAGCCTGCCGCTTGAAACTTCATGGCTGTCTGCTTTCATCACGATGAATTCCCCGTCCTGAGCGGCCGGTTTGAACCCGCGCCTTTTCATGTATTTGAAATACGGACTGCTCCGATGCATGCGCACGCTCAGTGTATCCATTCCGTTTTCCAGAGCAACGGAAGCGATATGCTTCAGTCCGGAGCTTCCGTATCCGGACTCCCTGTTGTCTGCACCGATCAGCAGATGGATCAGCGCGCTTCCGTCCTCTGTCCGCTCATATCCTGTCTCTCCGACAAAATAGCCGCATCCGCTGCAGTAGATCAGTCTGTAATAACGATCTGACGGATCACTTCCGATCCATGTATCGTACCAGCTGTCCCATTTATTTTTATCAAAATCTTCTGTTCCGGTACCGAAGTTCATCGTGCGTCTGTTTGACAGCAGCTTCCTGCGGTATGCCAGTTCATCAAGATCCGGTTTTACAAAATCCGGCATTTACGTTACTTCCTTTCAGCGCTTGTTCTGCTTGTCAGGCTTATGCATTTCACGCAGTCTGCGCTTTACTTTTTCATGATTCAGATAATCCAGGCACTGGATCACCATGCCCGGCATCATGTAATGCTTCATGTGCCAGGTGATCTCTATCTCAGGCATAAATGCCCGATCAATGTATTTTTCAAGCTCTGCCTTCAGATCTTCTACAAACGGATACTGACGGCAGTTGATCACGACCTTATCCGGTGCAAAGACGCAGATGATCGCCATCAGTGTGTCTGTCAGTACGGTCTTCAGAGGCAGGTTGTTGAGTTTGCTTTCATCCGGATAAAGATAGCGGAAATAGGAACCGACTTCTCCGGCAAAACCGTTCTTTCCTTTGATAATGTCCTTCCGCTGCATGATTCCTACGCCCGGTATCAGCATATTGTCCGGAATATACAGGAATGCCGTGAAAATGTCTTCCTGGTGGTCGATATGATAGCCGGCAACTGCGGCATTCGTATCATTGACCAGATAGAAGCGCATCGGGAAGCGTTCAGCGAAGTATTCTTCAATATTGATATGGTGGAAGCCGAGTTCCGGATAATCCAGTTCCCCGTACGCGGCAGTTCCCGGCAAAGCCAGTCCCACGATATCGATATTGCTGTAGCGTACATAACAGGTCGTGATAATATCCTCCAGATCCTGCAGCGTCATATTCGGTTTGATGACTTCACCGTCCATGACGATCTCTCCGTGATCGTACACCCTGTATCCGTAGCGTTTGCCGTCACGTCTGTTGATGACAGCCACGACCAGGATCACGGCATCGTTCGCAGTGATCTCGATGTTATGTTCCTTAGTTTCAGAAGAACGCTCACTGATCTGATTGCGGATCTCCGCGATCATTTCATAGGCGTTGTACTGAGCGAATATTTTGGCAGGTATGACCAGTACGACTCTGTGGTGGAATGCCTCTTTGACCTTTTCCAGTTCAAAGCCGATCTGCGGTGCGAGCAGGATGACATCTGCTTCGCTTCCCTTTTCATACAGACGGTTATAGGAGACAGCCTCAAAATGGTAATCCAGCCCCATGGAATCCGCAGCCTGCTGCAGATTTTCAGCAAAGAATGATGTTGTCAGCGCACTGGAACAGCTCAGCATGACATTCAAAGTATGATGGCCTTCCAGACCGATCAGTGTATTCTGCATCTCTTTGAACAGAGACTGGGCGTGATCTTTTTCATTCAGCTGGAAATGCAGATAAAAACGGTTCAGTCCATCTGCAGCATTCTGGATGATCAGCTCTATGATATTCATATCATGGAAAACGATCGATGCTGCGGCATAGCCTGCATCAAGAATGATCTGATGATCATCCTCCTTGATCTCATACAGATCGTTTTTCTGTTCCAGGATCCACTCCCGGAACTCCTCCTGCGAATAAGCTGTCATAAATTTGCTCCCCTCTTACAGAATAACCGATTTTATTCCTCAATGAAACCGAGATGAACAAATGCTTTATACAAACCATCGTCATCGGTTCCTGCTGTTACATAATCAGCCGCATCCTTTGCACTCTGCGCGCCGCTTCCCATCGCTACGGAATATCCGCATATTTCAAACATGGGAATATCCACAGCTTCATCACCGAACGCCACTGTATCGCTGCTCTGTGCCCCGAGGTATTCCAGCAGCACTCTGATCGCTTTTGCTTTGGAAATGCCTTCGGGAGAAACATCCCCGTGCGAGCAGTTCGGGGCATCCCCGCCCCAGCAGCCGACATGCAGATCGGGAAACTCCTCAACAGCAGCCAGATAGTCTTCCCAGCTGTTCAGACGGAAGCTGATCTTGTTCACATCATTCCGGGCATACAGATCGGCATTGCGGATCATCTTCTCAAAGAACGCTCCGTACTGAGGTTCCTTTCCGTACTTCCTGCGGTATGCTTCAATGCTGACTTCCTGATATCGGGCAGAAGGATACAGACCGGAATTGGCTTCCAGATACAGTTCCATGTTTCTGGATGCACACCAGTCAACAACATGCCTGACCTCATCTGATGTCAGCTTCTCATGCATGATGACTTTCCCATGGTCCTCGACGTAACAGCCGTTGCCGCCGATAATGCCGTCAAATCCGATATCCAGCAGATCCTGATAGATCTCGGCTTTGGAACGTCCTGTACAGATATACGCCTTGTGTCCGGCAGCCCTGGCTTTGCGGATCGCTGTGACAGCAGAAGCCGGCGGTTCATTGTAAACGGGAGAGCACAATGTGCCGTCCACGTCGATAAACAGTATTTTTTTCATGATCAGTACCTATTGTTTCGAACGGAATTGTTTTTTGATATGTTTGATCAGCTGTTTGGCTTCGGCCGGGTCGTTGTCTTCTTTGCCGCCGTATCTGACCGGCAGCCAGAGTTCTCTCAGTTTTTCAGCATCCTCTGCAGGAATGTGCTGTGCTGTCAGCCTCAGCACTTCATCGGATGCGAGCGATCCGTCAGCCGGTATCTGTGAGGAAGCACACAGCTTCAGGTACTGGCGGTATGCCTCCCTGACTGGTGTCAGAGGCGGTCTGAGCAGATCCTTCCATGTACGGCGCTTTGGCCGGTCAGCTGTGATCGCTTCTCTCTGATATGTCCCTGCGGATGCCGCAGAGATCCCTGTATTGCGTGAGATGCGCCGTACGATGAAGATCACCAGTATCAGCAGCAGGATGGCTGGCAGTGCCTTCCAGATCACGTCAAGGACCGGAGAGCCTGTCACTTCCTCCACATCGAACATATCGCTGAGATCACCGAGATCCTCAAATCCCATCTCGCTTTCATCGATCGTATGCATGCCTGCCCTTCTCAACAGCCACAATACCGGATACTTCAGTACATTGATGATCGCCAGCATGATATAGGCAAACGCCACCACCATAGGATACAGGATATATTTTCCGAACAGCTCCGCCAGCATGCCGAACAGTGCCCTGGCGGGTGCGCTTGTCAGGAGCACTGCCAGAAGCACGGTCAGGATGACCGGCAGCAGTGACAGCAGCCTGTATTTTGTTCCGAATGACATGATCGCGGAATCTCTCTGAAGACGCATGCTGAAAACACTCAGGATCAGGAACATGGCAAAGAACGGTACAGATGCGCTGTTCATGCCCTTTGCGACATCAGATGCGTAGATCCAGAGGAAAAACAGGAAGATGCCGTATGCCAGGGAACCGGCTTTCAATGTTGAGATCACAGCCGGATAGCGTGCCTCCCAGTGTCCGTTCCTGATCTTCAGGAACAGGTAGGCGATGACCGGCAGCGCAGCTGCAGTCTGTACGCCTGAAGCACCCCTGATGAACATCAGTCCGCAGGAAATCAGCGGGAGATATTTCAGAACGGAATCAGGATGGAACAGCTGACAGATCACAGTGCACAGCACAGCTGTCCCCAGGATCAAGAGACTTCCCTCCAATGAGACCATGCCTATGGTAATATAGCCGAATGTTGCAAGATACAGGCATACTTCACGGATCACTGAAACAAGTGCCATCAGGTTCATAGCCGCACCTCCTTCGTGCAGTCGACCTTGAACAGCTTCTGTCCGGCTTCTGCCTCATAATACTGCAGGATATCTTTCTTCCTGCTGCTGTCAGCGGAGATATAGATATAGGAACGTCCGTCGTTTCTTCCCTTCAGGGTATCTCTCAGCATCTTTCCGGTATCCTGGGTAACCTCATAGCACGCCCTGCCCAGGCATTCCAGTACAGCGTTCAGATGCACCGGTCCTGTTCCGTCAGGCACATATCCGAATACGGATGATGAGGAAAGGATCCAGGCATTGGTCACAAAGCTGAACTGGATATGCTTTTCTTCAAGACTGTCCGCGATGCTGCGTGTTACGGAAAAGATCTGCTCCGCCTCTTCATGCGAAGCTCCGGAGACATCCACGATCAGAGCAGCTCTCATCTCTGCCGTATAATCGTACTGTTTGACCATCAGACGTCCTCTGCGCAGTGTTTCACGCCATGAAATATCACGCTGCGGTTCAGTGCCTGTATATTCCCGGAAGCCGATCGTATCGATCGGATCGGGCATGATGAATCGTCTGACGGAAATATCACCCAGATAGCCGCCGTAGGCCTGCTTCACACGGCTGATATCCGTTCTGCGCGGAAATACGACGATCTCTCTGGCAAGAGGCTGCTGAAACGATCTGCTGTCGATCCCGAGCAGATCGCCTGCTGTCAGCGTTGCGCCTCTGAGAATATATCTGCCGCGCTTTGCGATGGACACCTCAGTCCTGCGCACTGCTTTCTGACGGGGCATGATATACATGACCTGCTGCATGGATGCGAGCGGTTCTGTACCGTATGCCTTCATGATCCGGAAATCAATGCCCTTTTCGTTTTCACCGAGTCTGATTTCTGCAGGAACAGTCTCGTTGAGATGCAGAAAAAACACCGGCATCCGTTTGTTGTTTTCGATCGTCGAAACAAGATGAAAGGGTTCATCCGGTTCGACTGTCCGGCGTTCGCTTTTCATATCATATGTCAGGCCATCCAATGCATGCATCAGTACGATCCTCTGGATCAGATACGTTAATGCGATCAGAACAGCCAGCGTCAGAAAATTCACAGTTCCTCCAGCGGAACCTTAATGGATGAAACAAGGCGCATCACATAAGCTTCTGTTTCTTTGCGTGAAGCGGTGGAAGCTCCGATACGGTGCGCAAGAATGCAAGGCGCAAGATCACGGATATCCTCCGGGATCACATAATCCCTGCCGTTCAGTGCCGCATAAGCCTGGCAGGCCTGATACAGCGCAATGCCGCCGCGGGTGGAAACTCCGCTGCTGAGGGATTCGTCATTTCTGGTCGCAGTAATGATGTCCATCATGTAGTTCGCGCATGCATCGCTCACTGTGACATCTCGTACCATTTCCTTCAGTTTAATGGTCTCTTCTTCACTGACCACCTGTTCCAGTTCGCTGACGATCTGGGAAGCAGGCTTTCTGGAAATGACAGCCAGTTCTTCTTCACGGGACATATAGCCCATGCTCAGGCGCATGAAGAAACGGTCGACCTGTGCTTCCGGAAGCGGGAATGTACCGTAGCTTTCCAGCGGGTTCTCCGTAGCCATGACCATGAACGGTTCCTTCATCTTTCGTGTAACGCCGTCGATCGTTACCTGGCGTTCCTCCATCGCTTCCAGCAGGGAAGCCTGTGTGCGAGGCGTAGCGCGGTTGATCTCGTCAGCCAGAATGATCTGTGAAAAGACAGGACCCGGACGGAATTCGAATTCCTGTGTTTTCATGTTATAGAAATTGATGCCTGTCAGGTCGGAAGGAAGCAGGTCAGGCGTGAACTGCACGCGTCTGAACTCTCCGCCGACAGATCTTGCGAAAGCTCTCAGCAGCATCGTTTTTCCCGTTCCGGGTACATCCTCCAGCAGGACATGTCCTGAGCAGAGATAGGTTACGATGACCCTCAGGATCATTTCATCCTTGCCAAGGATCATCTTTCCGACGTTGTTTATGATACGGTCACGATAAGACCTGAACAGTGCAGCATCCATATTCTTTTCCTCTTTCAATGCAACTATTATCCTCGTCAAAGGGTGAATTTGCAAATGAAATGAGCATTCACTGCCCGTCGCTGTCAGATACCCGCAGAATCTTGTCATATTCTGACAGTCAATGACCCTATGAAAAAAACAGGCAGATCAGGTCAGCCTGTCAATGTATCGATCTCAGAAATGCTTTGTCAGAGTGAACATCCCTTCTGCAGAGCGATCTGTTCGGTCAGATGAATGCTTCTGCTGTTCCATGGAACAAGCGGATCAGATGTCAGTGACTTGGAGAAGATGAGCATCGGATAGGTTATGGATGCAGGATCATCCGGATTGATATACGGCTCGGAAACATAGCCGTTCTTTGTGTAGAACGCGATCCCTCCCGGAGGGAGGCTTCAAAATTCGCTCTTCCGTTTTCCTCGGGGAACAGTTCATTCTGAACAGCAGCTGCTTCATAAATGTTTTCTTTTGTCACTCTCACCAGCTTCATATACTTCCTCTGTATGACAGCATATCATGTTTATCTGCCTGTTCTGCCTGTGAATGCATGAAAAAGCACCTCCGTGTCAAAAGAGGTGCTGTGTATGATCAGTACTGCAGTCTGGAACGGTCTGCTTCCGGTTTTTCTTCCTCTTTAGCAGGCTCGGGAATCACTTCAGTTTCAGGACATTCCTCTTCCTCTGCTGCGTCATTTGTCCGGCTGATCTCAACCTCGGGGCCTTCCTCTTCAGGAGCAGGTCCTTCCGGCGTTTCCGGTCCGGAAGATCCTTCCTGCTGTTTCAGGAATTCCTGATATTCCGGTGTGTCATATCTTGATTCCGGCATCTCCTGCTGTTCATCAGCAGGAGCAGGCACAAATGTCAGAGTCACTGTTTCCGCAGGCGTTTCAACAACAGGGAGTTCCTCGGGTGCAGGTTCTTCGGTTTCATGTTTCTTCGAGAATAAATTTTTCAGCCACTTGAACATATTGTACCTCTTTCACTTCTTTCCTTTATCATACTTCAATCAGAGGTTCTCTGCATATGGGTATCATTTCAGTTTCAGATCATCATTGAGCCCGTCCATGCCTAACAGTGCGTTCAGCATTTTCATATCCGCGCTCATATCCAGTGTTTTCTCTTCTGTCTTTCTTCCTGTCTGCTCGATCATTCTTGCCAGGAACATCCTCAGCATGCTTACCGTATTGAAGCGTTCGCTTTCCGTCGGCTGGTCCAGCGCTGCGTACTGTTCCAGAACTGACAGGATCGCCGGATAATCTCTGAGGTAAAGCCGGTCGTTGAACGTCGCATCCTGCACATCGCTCAGGGTATCCAGTACTTTCTGCTGAGCCAGGATATCCCTGATCAGATCATGGATCCGTTCATCATTGATCTGTTCATTATACAGCAGCAGTTCATTCCGGATCTCATCACGGTCTCTCATCTCATTCATAATGTCTTCCACATGCCTGATACGAACCAGCTCATCGCCGCCCATGCAACAAGCGGATACGGATGGCCGAAGGCATCTGTCCCCTTTCTCAGCAGTTCAAGCACTTCCTGTTCATCTGCCAGCACAAAACCATCAAAATGCTCGGTTCCTTCCCCGCCTGTCTGCGACAGGTGGTGCTGCCAGTCACTGTTGACGACAACAGAGATCAGGGCAGTGCATTCATCGGTAAAGCCGGGTGAGCAGTATACGAGCGGATTGATCAGATCAAGCTTGTCCTGATCCGTGATCTCAATGCCTGTCTCTTCATGGAGTTCACGGATCATCGCATGAAACAGCGGATTTTCTTCAGAGCTGTCTGCGGGATCGATCAGTCCGGACGGGATGCTCAATGTATACTGTCCTGTCGGATAGCGGTATTCATAGAACAACAGCAGTCTGGGCTTTTCTCCGTTGAGCACAACAAACGCGCTGACCGCGTCTGCCATCGTGGTCTCTTCATGTTCGGCAGCCAGGTCGCCTGTCTTTCGCCTGCTTGCGTCATAATAGTGTGTTCCGTCTTCATAGACCAGGTCATACACCCTGATGTACGGTGTTTCCAGAAGCTGGTCGGTTCTGATATGTTTGGGTTTCTTCATAACTGCTCCATTTCCAGTATGCTGTCGAATGCAATATTGTCCTGATCTGTATACAGGATCTGATGATATGCATCTGTTTTTATAATACGGCAAGTCTCTCTGCGGATCCTGCCGCCGTCCTTCAGCTGATCGGGTTCAAACCATGTGATCAGCACGCTGTCATCTTTATTCACAGAGGACAGGATGGCGTTGATCTCTTCCTGCTGCCATTCGGAGAGTTCGGGTTTCTGTGCTGTCAGTCTTCCCCGCTCCTCGATCATATCACTGTAGCCCGTCAGTGCCGCAAACGGCATGAACTGGGCAGCCCTGTTTTCTTCGCTCATGCGCGGGTGGTTGCGTGACACATGATGCGGAAGATCAAGCATATCGTCATATCTGTGCATGTCATCCTGCTTCATTTCCGGTGGCCTCCGATCTGGTTGTTTCTCTGCTTCATCGTAGCGCCTTTTGTCAGGTTGGTTCCCTTCAGGATAATGTTTTTCCCGTATTTCTTCTGCAGGGTGATCATTGCCTCCTGTGCGCGTTTCTCACGTGCAAGCTCTTCTTCCAGTTCCTTTGTTTCCTCTGCCTGTTCCTCAGGTGCAGAGAACAGATCGAACTGCTGAACTCTGACCGGACGCGGTGCATCTTCATCGATCACCTGCGCACAGACAGTGATCCTGCGTACCGTACAGGCCGGGTCTGCGATCTTATGATAGAGCTGAACAGCCGCACTGCGTATCCTGGATGAAGAAACATTCGGCAGATCAAAGGTGACGGAACCGTGTGCGCCTTTAGGCACCTTGCGGCCATACCAGTCATCCGTGATGGTCAGCCCCGAGATATCTTCATTCAGGTTTTCTGTGTCATATCCGATCGCCAGCATGAAGCTGATGGCCAGCAGATGCTTTTCCGTCAGGTCCAGGACCAGTGAATCCGTCATCTCTTTGACGATGATCTCTGCTTTTTCAAACGAATACGGTTCAGCCAGTACCTGGCCGCTGCTGATACTGCTGGACTTCGGTTCATACTTTTTGATCGCTGCGATCGTGCACGGTTCATAGCCCCATGCATGGTCGATCAGCAGTTCCGCGTTGACGCCGAACATTTTATACAGCAGATCTTCATTCTCCAGAGAGCATCTTGCGATGTCTCCCATCGTAAACATATTCTCTTCTTCCAGACGTCTGACATAGCCCCTGCCCACACGCCAGAAGTCCCTCAGCGGGCGGTGCGTCCACAGCATTTTCCGGTAGCTCATTTCATCCAGCTCCGCGATCCTGACCCCGTCTTCATCTGCGTCGATATGCTTAGCGACAATATCCATTGCGACCTTTGCCAGATACATATTCGTACCGATCCCGGCTGTTGCGGTAATGCCTGTATTGCGGAGCACATCCCGGATCATCAGGATCGCCAGTTCATGAGCATCCATCTGATATGTGTGCAGGTAGTCCGTTACATCCATAAACACTTCATCGATCGAATAGACATGAATATCTTCCGGTGAGATGTATTTCAGATAGATCCCGTAGATCCTTGTGCTGTATTCCATATACAGCGACATACGCGGCACGGCCGTATGAAAAGCAAGCTCATATTCAGGATGCTGCTGAAGCTCATACTTATCGCATGAACTGCCGGTAAAAGCACGGTTCCTGTTTGCGGCTCTGCGCTTCTGATTGATCTTCCTGACTGCTTCATTCACCTCAAACAGGCGGCCTCTTGAAGAGATGCCGTATTCCTTCAGAGGAGGCGATACAGCCAGGCAGATCGTTTTTTCCGTCCTGCTTTCATCCGCAACCACCAGGTTTGTCCGCAGAGGGTCAAGACCCCTTTCCTGGCATTCCACGGATGCGTAAAAGGATTTCAGATCGATCGCCAGATATGTGCGCTGTTTATCTTCCATACAGAAATTATAAAGGAGAATCGTGCCTGCCGTCAGAAAACTTTACCTGGGACAATGCTGTAGGGAGTATGCGAAAAGAACACATGAAATACGGCTGATTCCTGTATAATAGTAATGGAAGCATTACATTCATATATACATAATCAAAAAGGAGGTTAATTGAATGGCTTTTCCCAAAAACTTTTTATGGGGCGGTGCTGTCGCTGCCAATCAGTGCGAAGGCGCATATCTTGAGGACGGCAAAGGACTGAGCGTGCCGGATATGCTGCTGGGCGGCAACGTCAATACGCCCCGTACATTCCTTCCCCAGATCGATGAAACAGCTTTCTATCCTTCCCATGAGTCAATTGATTTCTATCATCATTACAAAGAAGATATCGCCCTGTTTGCAGAAATGGGCTGGAACGTATTCCGTCTGTCCATCAACTGGGGCCGTATCTATCCCAACGGCGATGATGCAGAACCGAATGAAGCAGGTCTTGCGTTCTATGACAGCGTCTTTGACGAATGCCATAAATACGGCATGGAACCCCTCGTAACACTCTGCCATTATGAGATCCCCTGGAACATCGTTACAAAGTATCATGGCTTCTATAACAGAGAGACGATCGATCTCTTCCTGAAATATGTCAAGACATGCTTTGAACGCTATAAGAACAAGGTTAAGTACTGGCTGACATTCAATGAGATCAACATTGCCATGATGGTCGGCGGCGGTCTTGGTGACCTGTATGGTCTGGGCCTGATGCAGGATGAAGACATCAACAGCACAGAACGCATCCCGCTGAACAAGCTGAAGCATGATCCGCAGCAGACACTGATCGGACTGCACAACCAGTTCGTAGCTTCTGCTCTGGCAGTCATTGAGGGCCACAAGATCAACCCTGATTTCATGATCGGAAACATGATCGCTCACGGCACGATGTATCCGCTGACACCGAACCCGAAAGACATGCTGTTTGTTCAGGAAATGGAACACAACAAGAATGACTACTGCGGAGACGTACAGGTCAGAGGTGCATATCCTGTATGGGCAAGAAAGATGGTCCTGGATATGGGCTGCGATCCTTCATTCATGGATAACGAAGAAGACAAGAAGATCCTGAAGGAAGGCGTTGTAGACTTCTACACATTCTCCTACTACCAGACATCCTGCGTTACAACAAAGAAAGATGTTGAAATGACAGCAGGCAACATGTCCTACCGTGCAAAGAACCCGTATCTGAAAGCTTCCGACTGGGGCTGGCAGATCGACCCTGACGGACTGCTCTACACGATCAGAGTTCTGTCCGACAGATATCCCGGCACACCGCTCATGATCGTAGAAAACGGTCTCGGTGCGTTCGACAAGGTCGAAGAAGACGGTTCGATCCATGATACATACAGAATCGATTACTTCCGTCCTCATATCCAGGCAATGCAGAAAGCACTGGATGAAGGGCATAACCTGATCGGCTACACAACATGGGGACCGATCGACCTGGTATCCGCTGGTACAGGTGAATTTGCGAAGAGATACGGCTTCATATACGTCAACAAGCATGACGACGGCACCGGCGACTTCTCCAGAAGCAGAAAAGATTCCTTCTTCTGGTACAAGAAAGTCATCGCCAGCAACGGTACGGATCTCGACTGATCAGACACAGAATGCGGCACAGACTGCCGCATTTTTATTCCGATACACTTTGACCGGCAGTTTCCTGCCGGTCATCTTTCATTTCAGCAAATGTTCGATTTCTGCCTCCGTTGTACCGGGCAGGATCTTTTTAAGATGCCTGATGATCCGTTTCTTCGATTCCTCAGGCGTACGGTCATAGACATGGTTCGTAAACTTCTTCCCGAAGAATTCTTCGGGTGTCGTATATCTGGCGATCCCCCATCCGTAGAAATTGCCGTCTTTATCCATCTCATATTCAAAGTTGGACGTAATGATGTAGCACTGCATCTGCAGACGCGTGATCGTTGTATCAAAGCCTTTCCTTGGCTCCCACTGGTCCTGCCCCTTGATCCTTGGCTTCACATAGCCTCCGATCACTTTCGCGTCTTTGGAAAGCAGGGAATGCCTGGAAGCGATGATGTTGTACAGATACTGTTCATTGTACTTTGCGATTCCTTCATCCACCCTTGCATCAAAGTCATATCCGTCACGCCTGTAATTGGCAAAATCCGGGAACCATTTGCGGGAGATGAAGACTGCTTTATTGCGGAAGAACTTGCCGTAGGCACAGCCTGTTTCCTGGATCACAGGACCCTTCCAGTCCCATACGCCTTCCTCTTCACCGAAATAGACCCTGGGGTCTACGTTTTCTTCAATAGAGAAGCCTTTGATCTCATTGGAGAAGAACGGAAGGAAACCCAAACGTTCCACTGCATCGATCACATCCTG
>CAMOPG010000029.1:0-19249 GCA_946622165.1 uncultured Erysipelotrichaceae bacterium | reverse complement strand
CGTACTTCATATCCGTTTTCGCGCATATACGCGCAGTCACGGGCCAGTGTAGCAGGATCGCATGATACATAAACAAGTCTCTTCGGCGACATTTTGATGATGGCGTTCAGTGTATCTTTTGAGCATCCTTTTCTGGGCGGATCAACGATCACTACGTCAGGTTTAATATTCCTTTTGATCAGGATCTGCGCTCCGGCGTTCGCATCTGCCGCAAAGAATTCAATATTATCTGCATGGTTGATCCTGGCATTGAGTTCTGCGTCTTTGACAGCATCTTCCACGATCTCAATGCCGTATACCTGGCGTGCATGTCTGGACGCAAGGATCCCGATCGTGCCTGTTCCGCAGTAAAGATCTATCACTGTTTCATTGCCGGTAAGCTGTGCATATTCGATTGCTTTCCGGTACAGGATCTCTGTGGCAGTCGGATTGATCTGATAGAAAGACCTGGCGCTGATACGGAATGTGCAGTCAAGCAGCTGCTCCTCAATATACGGCTTGCCGTAAAGCACATATTCTTTTCCGTCCAGGATCACATTGTCACTTCTGCGGTTTACGATTGCGAGGATGCTGACAGCCTCCGGAAATTCCCGGCGGAGTTTTTCCACCAGTTTATCGCTGTTATTAAACGGATATTCCCTGACGATCATGCAGATCATCAGCTGTCCGCTGTTATGCGCGTGCCTGATCAGAACATGACGGAAAACATTTGCGCACTTCAGATCTGAGAGCCACTGCTTCAGCCGTTTTGTGACACGGTTGGACAATTCTGTCTGCACAAGACATGAATCACTCTCAATGATCCGGTTTGTATGATTCTGATAGAAACCCATCAGTACTCTGCCCTTTTCCAGCTGCACAGGAACCTGTACCTTATTGCGGTAATTGGTCTGTTCCTCGGAATAAAGGATCGGCAGCGGTGTGATATCCATATCTGCATTCTGCAGGAAACATCCCTTTACTTTATCCTCTTTGAAACGTTTCTGTTCTTCATGATCCATATGCATGATCTGGCAGCCGCCGCACAGTCTGTATGAAGAACATCCGGGCTGGACACGGTGCGGACTCTTCTTCAGGATCCTGACGATCCTTGCGTATCCGTATGTTTTCTTCATCGCAGTCACAGCCAGTTCTGCTTCTTCACCGGCAATCAGTCCCGGCACAAAGAAAACAAAACCGTCCGTTTTTACGACGCCTGCTCCGTCATATGTATATCCTTCTGCGATTCCTGTAAATGTCTCGTTTTTCTTCATAGTCCAAAAAAGGCATTTGCATGCCTTTCCTCAATTCGATTCTCCGCCTGATTCGCCGTTTTCTTCCTGGACCGGTTCAGCTTCTTCGCCGCCGCCAACTGTGATCTCGTTGGACTCATCCGGTGTCGGTGTCGGTTTATCACGGTTTTCCACGTTGTCTCTCAGCTGCTGTGCCAGTGCTGCATCGATCGGTTCTGACACAACATTTAAGATCGGCTCCGTCATCGAAGATGTTTTTGTCTCGATCACATATGCAAATTCATCGCTGTCCCTGTTCTTCGCCAGGTTATAGACGTGAATTTCCAGATCGTACATCTTCTTTGTTTCTGTCTGAGTGAAGTACGTGCCTGCATCCAGAACACTTGTTACTGCCTGATAGATGGATTGTGCTGTTGCTTTTTCATTTTCAGCATTTGCATTATCATCCACATCCGCATATACACGCAGCGTAGCTGTCGCAAGTTCAAGCTCTACATTTTCCACTTCCGGTATCGTCCTGACTGAAGTACGGATACTGTCGAGATCATTCTTCGTGATCGCAGGATCCAGGTCACCTTCATAACGTTCTCCGAGAATAGGAGAACCTGTATCAAGCCATGCGGAAAGCAGGATCCATCCAAGCACCATAAACGGTGTCAGGATCAAGATCAGACAGACCCAGAATATAATCGCAGTACGCTTGCTTTTTCTTTTGCTTCGTTTGCTTTTCTTTGCCATAATTCTCCCTGATGCTACACCATTTTACAGTGTTTCGGTCTCTTTTTCCACATCCATACAAAAGGAATGGAAGTTTTTGCTTTAAGATTTGCCTGTTTATTCTTCAGATCCGTTTTCTGTGAACCGTTCAATAAACTCATCTTCAGAAATGATCGGAATTCCAAGCTGGATCGCTTTCTGGTTCTTTCCGGACGTGCTGGCAATGTCATTGTTGATCAGGAAGCTTGTGCTCTTTGACACAGATCCCGTAACTTTGCCGCCCTGAGACTCAATATATGCCTTCAGTTCATTTCTGTTCTTGTAGTGATGCACATCACCGGTCACCACAAATGTCAGTGACTGGCACAGCTGACCTGCTTCAACGCGCTCTGTCTCACGGACCGTGATCTCGCTCAGCAGATCTCTGACCACTGCCGCATTGTCAGGGTCCTTGAACCATCTGACAAATGATGCGCTTTTTTCAGGTCCGATCCCGTCGATCGATGAAAAGACATCTTCCTGCTCAGCCTTCTCAGCGATATCCACCAGTTCATTGAATGAGTATGCGCTCAGCAGACGCTTTGCGACATCCTGGCCGACAAGCGGAATGCATAAAGCATACAGCATCTTCTGATCATTGACTGTCCTTGCCTTTTCTACCGCATCCTTCAGATTCTGTGCTGACTTCTCTCCGAAGCCGTCCATTTCCGCGATCTCTGCCTGGTGCTGCGGCAGTCTGTACACATCACCATAAGAGCGTACCCAGCCTGCATTGATAAATCTGGCAAGCGTCTGTTCGGAGATCCCGTCGATATCCATACCCTGTTTTGAAACAAAGCGCGTATATTTCTTCAGCTGCTTTGCTGTACAGGCGGGATTGGTGCAGCGGAGCGTTCTGGTTCCGCTGACCGGACTTTCATAGATCTCTGCCGGCGCCCCGCATACAGGACATACATCTGGTATCTGCAGCACACCCTCTGTTTTAACGACTTTGATGACCTTCGGAATGATCTTGTTCGCCTTGATCACTTCCAGGACAGTGCCGCTTTCTCCGATGCCGAGACGCTCGCATTCACTGATATTGCAGAGCGAAGCACGCTTCACGGTCGTGCCCTCCAGTTCGACCGGCGCAAACACAGCGACCGGAGTAATGGTGGATGCTGCACAGGACCATTCAATATAGTCCAGTACTGTTTCAGCTGATTCATCCTGCCATTTGAAGGCATAGCCTGCTCTTGTCGCATGATGTCCTGTCACTGATCCTGTCGATGCATAGACAGTGTCATCATATGCGATGACCAGTCCGTCTACCGGATAAGGATTGACCCTGTCTGTTACCTTTTTGGTAAACAGATCGATCGCTTCTGAGACAGATTCCATATCCGGATGCTCGATCAGTCTGCGTTCAACGGTCCGGAATCCCTGTTCGTCCAGCCACTGCATGCGCTGTCCCCAGGAATTCATTTCTTTTTCACTGTATACAAGGGTGAACGGGATCCAGTTGATGTTTCTCTTCTTCACCTCATCAACATTTTTCAATGTCAGTGATCCGGATGCCAGATTTCTCGGATTGGCATATTCTTCATCACTTTCCATATTGAATGCTTCAAAGTCCGCATAGGAGATGACAGCTTCACCTCTGATCACAGTATGTCCCGTTTCCGGAATGGTCTGGGGAATACCGGTGATCGCTTTGGCAAGATGCGTGATATTTGTACCGATATGTCCGTCTCCGCGCGTAACCACCTTGCTGAGACGTCCGTTGTCATATGTCACGACAAGCGTCAGACCGTCCAGCTTCCAGGAGATCCAGATAGGCTTGCCTTCAGCCCACTTTACCAGATCCTCCGGCTTCTTTGTTTTTGCCAGGGACAGTGCCGCAAATTCATGCGCTTCCTTCTGTCCGGCGATCTGATCCGCCGATACCCGGTTGGTCGGACTTTCTTCCAGAATGATGCCTGTCTCATCCTCGATCTGCTTCAGCCGGTCGAACATGGCATCCCATTCATAGTCCGTCATCAGTTCGCCGCGGCCGTTGTAATATGCGTCTGCCGCACGATTCAGCTGTTCAGCCAGCTGTTTCATCTGTTCAAGTTTATCCATAATTCACCTAACTCAGCAGTGTGCTCTTCTTTTTCAGACTCGGATGGCTTGCAAGGATCTTTTTCACGCCATAGGGATACGGGAAAGCAATCGTCGCAAACCCTGCATCCATGGAAATGACGATTCCTTCACCGAATTTCGAATGGACCACCGCATCCCCTTTCTGCAGGGAAGCAGGTTTCTCCGGTTCCTCGTCCATATCGGAAAGGTCGATCGAAGGCTCATTCCAGCCGAATCCGAAGCCGCCGAATACCGGCTCTTTTTTCTGTTCAAATACTGCACCTTTGTGCTCTATATATTTATCATCGATCTCAGCAATGAACCGGGAAGGTGTACGTACTTTCTGAAGAATAAAGCTGAATCCTCCCGCTTCACACAGATACAGCTTGTTTTTCGCTCTGGTGAATGCGACATATGCAAGTCTGCGTTCTTCCTCTACGCCGCGCGGTCCGTCATTCATGGCACGTTCATTCGGGAAGATGCCGTCATTCAGGTCCGTCACAAATACCGTGTCAAATTCAAGGCCTTTTGCGGCATGCACAGTCATCAGCTGGACAAAATCAGACTCCATCGTTTCGTCTCTGTCGCCATACAAGGATACGAGCTGCAGGTATTCTTCCAGTGAACTGTCCGGATAATTTTCCTCGAATTCACTGACGTCATCGATCAGTTCCTTCAGGTTTTCAATACGGTCCAGTTCCTTATCATCTTCAAACATCTTCCTCAGACCGGACTCATCAATGATCTGTTCAAACAGCTTGAAGATCTGTGTGTTTCCTTCCGCAGCACGCTTCTTCCAGCGTTCTACCATATCCACAAAACCGTTCAATGTTGTCTGAACTCTGCCGCTGAACGGTTTCTCATCACGGATATATTCATACATCGTACAGCCTTTTTCACGTGCGCCGGCAGCGATCGTGTCCATCGTCTTATTGCCGATCCCGCGCTTCGGCTTGTTCAGGATCCTGCGCAAAGCCAGATCGTCGGAAGAGGTGACCATGCGCAGATAGCTCAGGGCATCCTTGACTTCCATACGCTCATAGAACCGGACGCCTCCGTAGATAATATACGGAATGCGTTCATCCAGAAGGCCTTTTTCCAAAGAACGTGAAAGATAATTCGAACGGTACAGAATGGCTATATCGTGATATTGTTTGCCTTTGCGGTGCAGCTCAGCGATCGTGGAAGCGACCCACGCAGCCTCATATGTATCGCCGGCACTGGAATGGTGCGTGATCTTTTCGTTTGAAACCCGGTTTGTGAACAGATCCTTTTCAAGTCTGTTCTTGTTATTGCGGATCACGCAGTTTGCCCCATTCAGAATATTGGAAGTTGAACGGTAGTTTTCATTCAGCATGATCGTCCGGCACGGCTTGAAGTCCTTTTCATAATTCAGAATGATATTGACGTCCGCCCCGCGCCAGGTATAGATCGTCTGATCCGGGTCGCCTACCACATACAGGCTGTTTTCCGTACCGGCAAGCTGTCTGATCAGCGTATACTGCGTTTTGTCTATGTCCTGGAACTCATCCACATGAATGTAGCGGAAACGTCTCTGCCATTTTGCCTGGACTTCCGAAAATGTTCTGAACATGCGTACTGTCCACAGGATCAGGTCGTCAAAATCCAGCGCATAGAGCTGTTCCTGCCGCCTGACATAGTATTCATAGATCTTTGCCTTTTTTTCTTCACCGTCAAAACCGCCGGCGATCGCAAGTGCGCGGTCAGGAGAGATCTCAGCAGCTTTGCTGTTGGAAATATAGTCCAGCATGGACGCAAACGGGTAAGTCGACGCATCTGCGGAATATTCCTTGTAGGCTTCCTTCAGGATCGATTTCTGATCTTCTGCATCAAGCACGGTAAAATTCCTCGGCCATCCCATAGTCAGGATATCTTCCCGCAGGATCCTCACGCAGAGTGAATGGATCGTGGAGATCCATGGCTGGCTGCCCTCTTCAGGGATCATATTGCGGATACGTTCCTTCATCTCGTTGGCTGCTTTGTTGGTAAATGTGATCGCAAGGATCCGGTATGCAGGAACATCCAGATCCTGAATGAGATGCGCGATCCGCATCGTCAGAACTCTTGTTTTTCCGCTGCCTGCGCCGGCAACGATACGGAGGTACTTGTCTTCAGCCATTACCGCCTGTTTCTGATCCTTATTCAATGCACTGATATCAATCATTTTTTCACCTCCGTCTGTCGGTTATTATACCGCAAACATCAATTGGAAAACACCTTGAAACATCTGCATGCTATAATAGTCGTTGGAGATCCAACTTTTTATGGTGAAAATAGCGAACAGATGGAAAGATTACAGATTACTGGATGCAGGAGACGGTGAAAAACTCGAGCAGTGGGACACTATTATCCTGCGCAGACCGGATCCTCAGGCAATATGGCCCAGAGACAGGTCTTTTGCGTTGTGGAACCGTGCAGATGCTGTGTATCATCGATCAAGTTCCGGCGGCGGCAAATGGGAGTACAAGAAAAAGCTTCCCGAATCATGGACGATCGGATATGATTCGCTGACGTTCAAAGTTTCACCGACAGGCTTCAAGCATACAGGAATCTTCCCTGAGCAGGCTGTCAACTGGGACTGGATGGGAGATCTGATCCGTGCACATCAGGATGAAGAACTCCGTATCCTGAACCTGTTTGCCTATACGGGCGGCGCGACAATGGCATGTTCTGCTGCCGGAGCAGCGGAAGTCGTCCATGTGGACGCTGCCAAAGGCATGGTCAAATGGGCGCAGGAAAACCGGGATCTTTCCGGTCTTCAGGACCGCAGGATCCGCTTCATCGTAGACGATGTTCAGAAATTCGTGGAACGTGAGAAGCGCAGAGGAAGAACATATCACGGGATCCTGATGGATCCGCCATCCTACGGACGCGGTCCGGACGGTGAGATGTGGAAATTCGAGACCGAGATCATCAAACTGATCAATGCATGCCTGGATATTCTGGATGAGCATGCGCTCTTCTTTCTGATCAATTCATATACAACAGGATTCTCCTCCATCGTTCTGGAAGATATCATGAAAACAATGATCCTGTCAGAACATCCGGACGGAAAGATCGATACCGGAGAAGTGGCACTGCCGATCGAACACCGGCAGCTTCTCCTGCCCTGCGGCATATACGGAAGATGGCAGCGCAATGATTGAAGTGCTGTATGAAGACAATCACCTGCTGTGCGTCAAAAAGCCGGTCAACATACCGGTACAGGAAGATGCCAGCGGAGATGATGATCTGCTGTCCATATGCAAAGCATACCTGAAGGAAACATATCACAAGCCGGGCAATGTTTATCTGGGACTGGTGCACAGGCTGGACAGGCCTGTCGGCGGTGTGATGGTTTTCGCAAAAACATCAAAAGCAGCTTCCAGACTTTCTGATTCGATCCGCAAAGGTGAGATCACCAAAGAATACACAGCGATCCTGGACGGCGTCATAAAACCGTCCGCTGGTGTCCTGAAGGACTATCTGAAAAAAGACAGCCGCACCAACACATCTTCAGTGACAGATAAAGAAAACGGCAAATACTGTGAGCTGGCTTATGAGACGATCGCCGTTGAAAACGGTCATTCCATTGTGAAGATCCTGCTGGCTACAGGCAGATCCCATCAGATCAGAGTCCAGTTTGCTTCAAGAGGCGTTCCGCTGCTGAACGACCAAAGATACAACAAACATGCCGGAAAAGGCCAGATCGCCCTTTGGGCATCCCGGCTCAGCTTCCCGCACCCAACCACCAAAGAGACCGTAGAGGTTCAATGTCCTCCTGACAATATCAGGCCATGGAAAGAGTATGAGGTATTCCGATGACAAAAAAGAGAAAGCGCCGTCTGCGTATCAGACTTCCGCAGCTGCAGAGCGGAACAACCAAAACTGTCAAGAAGAGAAGGAGAAGAAGACGTTTCCGTCTCCGTAAAGAAGCTTATCTTGTTCTGGCAGCTATCGTCGCAGTCCTGTGTCTGATCTTTATTCCGAGAGCGATCGACAACAATAATCTGAAGAAACTGGGTTATGACAAAGAGACGATCAAAGCGATCCGTGAACAGAAGCTGACAAAGACGATCCTGAGCAATGAATGGTATTCAAATTATCTTGCACAGTCGATCAAGAACGAAACATTGAATACCGATTATACAGAGCTCTATACTGTCGTGACATCGCAGCGCGGTCTGACAGACCGTGACTTCCTGCTGTACAACAGACTGAAGGACAAGGGATATACAGATAAGCAGCTTCTGAATCTGTACCGCAATCTCCGTTATGTCGATCTGACACCGCTTCTGGTATTTGATTACCAGGGTGATGAATCCGGATATATCTCTGACTGCCAGGCAAACATGTCCAACAATGATGAAACAGCCTTTGTACTGGACGGTACTTATTACACGCCTTATGAAAACGCCAGACCGGTCGATGATGCGTCAAGTGTCGCCATGCTGGTCAACAAAACATATTACCTGGATGACACATATGTACCGCAGAATCTGACCGCTCTTTCCAACCTCTATGCTGCACCGGACCGTGAACTGGCCGGAGTCGCCGCAGAGGCACTGGCTGAATGGGCAAATGCAGGAAGAGACAATGATGTTTACTTCTATGCAACAAGCGCATACCGTTCCTATGAAGATCAGCAGGCCCTGTATGACAGTTATGTTTCCTCTTTAGGACAGGAACAGACAGATCAGGTGTCGGCACGTGCCGGTTTCTCTGAGCATCAGACAGGATTTACGGTAGACCTTGCGGCTACCCATGAAGACGCATATTCTGAGTTCTCTCAGACAAGAGCCTACAGATGGGCAAGCGCTCATTGCTGGGAATACGGATGGCTGCTCCGCTATCCTGAAGATAAGGACGCCATTACAGGCTACGGATTTGAATCATGGCACTACAGATATGTAGGCAAGGAAGTTTCCCAGGCCGTGCATTATTCAAATCTGACATATGATGAGTTCTACATGCTGTATCTGAAGCCTTGGGACAACGAAGCCAACAAGCCTTCACAGGAGATCCTGGACAGCACAAGCTATCTGAAACTGATCCCTGCGGCTGCTGAAGAGCCTCAGGAAACATCTGCTCCTGATGAAGCAGGTTCCACTTCAGAACCGGCTGCTGAAACAGCAGACAGCACTGCTTCTCCTGAAGCAACAGCAACCTCAGAAGCAAACTGATCACTCACCAAAAAAACCAAAGTTCACATGACTTTGGTTTTTTTTACGCTTTGATCAGTCTTTTTTCAGGAGTGCAAAGATCTCATCCTTGCGCGCTTCCATATCGGAGATACCAAGCTCATACAGTTCCTTTACCTGCTGGGCATCACCCTTCCATCTGCTGACATGTACCGTTTTAGACGGTCTGATCAGTACCGCTTCACCTTTATTGACAAGATCTTCAATGATCCCCATCTGGTTGTAGTAGTTGATATGTCTGACTTTGTAGTCAGCGGCTACCTGCGGATACTGCTTATATACCCGCTTCATGATCTCCTGAACGATCGGCGGACCGGGTTTCCTGACATAATCAGCAGGTTTTGTTGTGATCACCAGGTGCCTTGTAACACCCTGCTCGATCGAACGTTCGATCGGGATCATTTTCGTGATTCCGCCGTCCAGCAGATGCCTGCCGTTGATATCAACAGTTTCTGTTACGACCGGCAGAGAACATGCGCCTCTCAGGACTTCCATTTCGTCATCCATGTCTTCCGGTTTGAACCAGACTGTTTCTCCCATATCCAGATCATATGCACCGATCTCAATATTCGCATGGGCTTCTTTCAGCGGTTTTACAGAGAACTGTTCAAGGTTCCTCATATAGCCGTAGAACAGCTTCTTATATCCTACCCAATAGCCTTCCCTCAGCAATGCTCTGGGTCCGACGATATCCGGTTTGATGATATAGTCCAGAACAGCTCTCTTCATCGTATCTTTCCGGCCTTCCATAAAGAGACACAGCATAAATGCTCCGGAAGAGATACCTACTCCGTAATCAAATGTGACACCATGATCCATCAGCCAGTCCAATGTACCGGCTGTATATGCTCCGCGTATACCGCCGCCTTCCAGCACGATTCCTGTTTTTTCCATCTAAGATCTACCTCCTCAGAATAATGGCGTAAATACTTTCAGCAGCGCACGATATGTCCTGACGATCGGATTGACCCGCTCACATTCAGCACTTGTTACTTCATGCGACTGCGACAGCGCTTGCAGGAAATCATCTTTCATTTCTTCTGCGAGCCTGCTGTTATACATTAACACACCTGCTTCAAAATGGAGAAAATAACTTCTGTAATCCGTATTGACACTGCCGATCAATGCCAGTTCATCGTCTGAAACAATGCTTTTGGCATGATTGAATCCCGGCAGATATTCATAGATCCTGACGCCTGCATTGATCAGAGTCTGGTAATTGGAACGCGTGACAGAATATACGATGCGTTTGTCCGGGATGTGAGGCACAAGGATCCTGACATCCACTCCGTTCATTGCCGCAAGGCATAACGCAGTCTTCATATCCTGGTTCAGGATCAGATACGGTGTATTGATATACAGATACTTCATTGCATGGTTGGTGATGTTCAGGTGCATCGACAGACCGACATCCGCTTCATCCGTCGGCGTGTCTGAGAACGGCTGATAATAGCCGTCACCAATGACAGTATCACAATCAGGCAGATAATCGCTATAGACAATGTCGTTTTTCTGACTCAGATATGTATACATGCCAAGGAACATAACTGTCAGTGAACGCACTGCTTCACCTTTCAGCATCACTGCTGAGTCTTTCCAGTAACCGTATCTTCTGATCCGGTTCATATATTCATCCGCCAGGTTGATCCCGCCGGTAAATCCTACCTTGTTGTCGATCACACAGATCTTCCGGTGATCACGGTTGTTCATCTGAATGATCAATGCCGGCCGTATCCTGTTGAAACGGTATGTTTCGATACCGAGTTCATTCATCTGTTTGTAAAAGCGGCGCGGCAGTTTTTCCAGACACCCGAAATCATCATAGATCAGCTTGACCTGCACACCCTGTGCACGCTTCTCTTTCAGGATCGCGAGCACTTCATCCCAGACAGATCCCTGATCGATAATAAAGTATTCCATCAGAATGAACTTTTCAGCCTTCCTCAGTTCCTCCAGGAAAACAGGGAACATTTCTTCACCGCTTCCGAAATACCTGGCCTCCGTATTTCTGTAAACCGGGAAATTGCTGGCCTTCACTCCGTAATCAAACAGTTTTCTGATATCATTCCGTTCCTGTCCCAGCATTTTCGGAATTGCCGGATCCTGATTCAGCAAAGCCTGCATTTCCTGATCGCACTGCGTCGTTCCCTTGAAGAGTTTCTTCGGCATCTTCTTTCCGCCGCACAGCACGTACAGTGCCGTTCCGAATACCGGAGCTGCCAGGATCAGAATAGACCAGGCGGTTTTATAAGAACCGTCTTCTTCCTGATTAATGACATAAACAACTGTCAATAAAGACAGTATGTTTGCCAATGAAAGCAGTTCATACGCGATCGTCACACGGTACAGCCACATCAGCAGCAGTACGATCTGCAGTATGATCAGGATCGCCGCAATTGTCGCACGGCTTACAAGGAATTTCAGAATTCTGCGCATGTTATCATTTTACAATATAAATGCGGATATATCACTTGTTAGACAACCATGCATATTTTGAAAAATGCTTTCAGGGTACTGCTGTTCCGGGATACAATCAAAACGCATATGGGAGGATATCATGACAGAACAGGAAATGCTGTACATTCTTGCGATTGCAGAAGAAAGAAACATCACCCATGCGGCAGAACGTCTTCATGTCGCTCAGCCTTCCTTGACACAAAGCCTCAAAAAGATCGAAAAAGAGCTCGGCACAAAACTGTTTGTACGAAGAAAATACGGCCTGGATCCGACAGACTCCGGGAAACTGTACATTGAGATGGCACGTGATGTAACAGGCAGGATCAATGTATTCCGGGAAGATCTGCGGAAAATGAACGACCCCATGAAAGGACAGCTCTCTCTTGGCGCATCCTGGTACAATACACTGCTTTATTTTTCTGATTTTGTTCCGCGGTTCAGCAGTGATTATCCGGACGCTCAGCTCAGACTGATCGAAAAAAACAGCGCAGGCCTTCTGGAAATGCTGAAAGGGCATGAGGCTGATATGATCATTGTGCATGAATATCCGAAAGAATATCCGGGACAGCAGCCGGTCCCCGCAAAGGATATCTGCAGAGAACTGCTGGAAAATGAATCATTCCGGATTCTGGGACAAAGGGAGCTGTTTTCGGAATACGGGATCCCGGAAAATGTAGCTGCAGACCTGCGCAGAATGGAAGACCTTCCGTTTATCTTTTTCAATCGTGATCAGCGCATACGTCATATCACTGACTTTGCGCTCAGGAATGCCGGCGTCTCTGTGAAATGTGCATTGCTGACGCAGAGCTTCCCGGGTGCTCTTGACTTCGCTTCCACGGGACTCGGATTTGTCATTCTGCCGGAACACTACATTGCCGCAAATATCAGTCATTATCCTTCCCTGATATCTGTTCCGCTGGACCCTTCCCTGCACGCATACTGGTCAAACTGCATCTATTACCGCGCTCAGGAATATGATGATCCGCTCCGGGAAGAAGCACTGCGTATTCTGAAAGGATTCTCATTGCAAAAATAGGTTTTTCCTATTTTCATCATAATATATTTATACTTCCGATTATTTTCCGTATGGGCTATTCTGTCATCAGATACGTAAAACAGCAAAAGGAGATCATTATGGAAATCAAAAGGATCGATCAGAGTTTCGTCGGTTCCAAGACCATTTTCTACATTGAAGGTGATATTTACCGGGAATCAGGAAAGCAGCACATGTACAATCAGATGTTCGTGGAAGGATACTTTCCTGTCAACAGGACAAAACCATATCCTGTCGTCATGTTCCACGGTGCAGGCCAGACAAACGTAAACTGGCTGATGACGCCTGACGGCAGAATGGGATGGGCTGATTATTTTGTTTCAAAAGGCTATGACGTTTATCTGTGTGAACAGCCTTCCCGCGGGCGTTCCGCTTATCATCCCGATCAGAACGGTCCAAGGATCTATCATTCGCTGGAGTCACTGCAGCGTTTCATGGGCAGCAGCGGCAGATGGCCGCAGTCAAAGCTTCATACCCAGTGGCCGGGTGAAGGCAGCCTTGCATTTGAAGATGAAACAGACCGTCAGTTCATTGCCTCTCAGGTCGAATACCTGCCCTCCAATAAAGAATCACAGCGTCTGATCCTGTCAGCAGGGACAAAGCTCCTGCAGCAGATCGGTCCGGCGATCCTTCTCACGCATTCCCAGGCCGGTCCTTTCGGCTGGCTGCTGGCGGATGCCTGCCCGGAACTGGTAAAAGGCATCATGGCACTGGAGCCTTCCGGTCCGCCGTTCTCCCGGAAAACAGATGAGGCTGTATCAGAGAACTTCGGGATCACAGATCTTCCTATGCATTATGAGCCGGAGATCGGTTCTCCTTCTGACATCAAACTGCAGCTGCTGCCTTCTGAGAGCCCCGGCATCAATTCGGGCTGGATCTTTCAGGATCCCGCACCGCAGCTTCCCCGTCTTTCCGGCATCCCGATCTGGATCGTTGTCAGTGAATCCTCCTACCATGCAGGCTATGATCATCTGACCAGCCATGTCCTGAAACAGTGCGGCGTGCCTAATCAGTTCATACGTCTTGAAGAAAGAGGGATCCATGGAAACGGTCATATGATGATGCTGGAAAAGAATCATCTGGAGATCGCAGACCTCCTCCTGCAGCTGCTTGCGGACGCTGCTCTGTAATCAGATCTGTCACCGGCTTAATATGCCGGTTTTTTCATGAAAAAAGCCCCCGTTTCCGGAGACTGCTGTAATGAATTTACAGGATCTGAGGCAGCTGGCTGATGATCGGCAGCTGGGTCTCTTCTCCTTTGATTGCACCGAAGATACCGATGATGCTGAAGACGAATACGATTATAAAGACAGGGAACGTGAACAGACCTGTCCAGGCGCTTAATAATTGAAGGATCTGCAGGTAGAGTGCATTGTTGACATGTGTCTTGAGGAACTGACTGTCTGTGGACCTTTCCTTCACAAACGATGCAACGAGTCCGATCCAGGTTAAATATGCAACAATGCCCCAAAGCCCCTCAGGATTTCCCGAAGCTGGCCGCTGGGCAGCTGCAGGACGTTCTGTCTTCTGTGCGGAGCCGCTCATTTCAGCTTCTCTCCGCTTTCTGAGCTCACGGCGTTTCATTTCATCCTGGATCTCCTGTTTTCTCTGATCCTCTGCTTCCTGCTTTTTCCGTGCTTCTTCAGCTTCAGCCTTTTTGCGCAGTTCTTCCTGTTCCTGCTTCTTTTTGCGTTCCTTCAGTTCGCGTTCCAGTTCCAGCCTTGCCTGCATCTGCTGAGGCGATTCACTGGGCAGAACCAGTTCGATCTGAGGCTCTGTCTGAGCCTGCATATTGCCATGGGTTTCTGTGCCTTTATTCGGGGAAAGAATATCTGAAAGATCCTCTTCCTCCTCAATTTCTTCATACATTTCATGTCCGGGAAGAACAAGTTCGATCTCCTGCTTTTTCGGTGCTTTCGGCTGAGGGATCTCAATTTCCGGCGCAGCCTGAGTGACTGAAACAGCGGGTGTATCTTCGATCAGTTTTGTGCCGCATACTGAGCAGAATTTAGCGCCTGCTTCAACAGCGCTGCCGCAATTAGGACAATTCATAAAATACCTCCAACTAAACTGATTAACCTTATTATAATTCAGCTTTTTTATATTTTGAATAAACGTTCTTTACTGCAGAAAAACTTAACGATTTCCTAAAAAGAAGGCTCTGTTTTCACAGATACCTTCTCTGTCCGATCATTTGAATACAGCTGCGCTCAGCCCCAGGGATTCAGTATGCGTCTGATCGCTTCCATCAGTTTTTCAGTGATCATATTCACTGCTTCATCACTGGTAGGCAGTTTGTCCACCATATTTTCAAACTCAGTGACTTTGTCATTCATTCTGCTGAACATCTCTGCATACCGTTCTGCTTCAGCCATGATCTTCGGTACATAGATCAGCGCAAGGATGACGATCGCCGCAATAAAAGCAACCAGGATGAAAATAATGATCCTCTGCCTTCTCGCAGATCTTCTTGATTCAGCGACCAGTTCCTCCAGCAGTTCCCTGTCAGACATCATATCTACCATTGGTTCTTTCATCAGAAACTCTCTCCTGTTCTGGGATTTACCAGTTCATATTCACGGTCATTAAGCCCAAGTCTCTGCAGAAACCTTACGATCTCATATTCAGACATAGGGGAATACAGTCTGTATATATCGGCATCATATACCTCAAGCTTTCCGAGAGGCCTGAGGTCCTGAAGCCCGATCTTATATTTGCCGCCGTCATAGAAGCGGAGATAATATTCAAACTGTTTCTGAACAGGTGCTGAACGGACCTGTGATTGTGTCAGAAATGACCCGAAGTTTTCGGTGATCCTGCTCAGTGAGCTGCCTTTTCCGTATTTTCTCAGATAATCCCGTGCAACTTTTTTGACCGGTCCGAGTTTTCTGATGATCATGCGGTCACTGTCTCCGGCGTCCCTCATCTCACTGATCAATGCGTATACATCATCAAGCGCATCTTCACGTTCGGGGGTTTGTAATTCTATCAAGGCAATTTCCAGCTCGCCGAGATATTCTGCTATTGATTGTGTCATCATCACTACCCTGCTTTCATATTGATTATAATACAGAACCAACATTTTTGATTTTAAGTCTGCAAACACGGCAATTATAAACTGTTTTCTGCCGCAGAGCTGTATTCAGAGTGCCGTAAAATTACAATTGGGAAAAGTTATGACTGAAAGCAGAAAGAAAACCTACAAACAATTCATCTATACTGTTTTTTCATTATCCCTGCCGCTTGCTGTGCAGCGTGTGATCAATCTGACTGTATCGCTGATCGACAACATCATGGTGGGAAGACTTGGCGAAAATGCAATGTCTGCCGTTGGTATATGCAATACGTATCTCTGGTTTCTGGACGCTGTGATACTGGGCATTTCCAGCGGTGCGATGATCATCTGTGCGCAGGACTGGGGAGCAGGAGATCAGTCCAGGATCAAGAAGCTGTTTTCTCTTGCAATGACATATTCACTGACTGCTGCGCTGATCTTTTACATGGTCACATCTTTGTTTTCAGAACAGATCATCCGCATCTACAGCAACATTCCTGAACTGGTTTCACCGGGCAGTTCCTATCTGCTTCATGTGCGGTACGGGTTCTTTTTCCTGGCTGTATCCCAGACGATCGTCATCATCCTGCAGTCTGTGCGGGAAGTCAGGATCGGTCTTGTCAATTCCATTCTGTCCTGCATTTTCAATGTGTTTTTCAACTGGGTATTTATTTTCGGACATCTTGGTTTCCCTGCCATGGGCGTAGCCGGAGCTGCTTTGGGAACTGCTGTCGCACGCGGTATCGAGGCACTGATCAGTGTCGTGTACCTGCTGATGTTTGAACACAGGATCAGGTTCAGGCTGTCGGATTTTAATCCGTTTGTAACAAAGGAACTTCATATCAAATACTGGACAGTCACACTGCCGATCCTTGGCATGAGCTTTATGCAGAATCTTCTGAATTCCTCTCAGACAATGATCACAGGAAGAGTATCCAAATACTATATGGCTGCCCAGTCCATTGTGCATATGGCGTGGATGATCCCGAACGCATTCGGAGGCGGTATGTCCAATTCCGCTTCGATCATTATCGGCAACGATATCGGTGCAGGTGACATGGATGAAGTTCATAAGGACAGCTGGCGCTTTGTGAAAACAGCCCTGATCTTTGCGTTCATCTGTTCAGGTCTGATTCAGGTGATCCTGCCGGTACTGATGCAGTTCTATACGATATCCGAGGAAACACAGATCCTGACCAGGCAGATGGGCTGGTCAGCATCGGTCACTGTACTGTTCCTCGTAACAAGTTCTACCGTAAACAACGGCGTCATCAGAGCGGGCGGAGACACGAAGCGGCTGTTCAGAGTCGATATGATCTCAAACTGGCTGATCACGATCCCCTTCGGGATCCTGGCTGCGTTTGTTCTGAAATGGCCTGCGCCTGTCCTGTATATCATTCTGCGCAGCGGAAATCTGCTGAAGGCGATCTGGGGTGTCAACCGCCTCAGAGGATCCGAATGGATCACCAAGCTGACAGATGCAAAGCCGCAGACATAAGAAGTATGTATGTCTGAAGAATCCTGATCATGCATCAAATGATGCTGTTTGTTTGGCGGATCACGCCGGCAAACATTTTTCGTGTTCCCAGCCGTGCAGAATATACGGATATCGCTGTCCACGGGCAAAAAGAAAGACAGCTGCGACAGCTGTCATTCGGTTATTCTTCAGGTTTGCTGAGGGGTTCTCCCGTATCCGGGTCGAAATTCATTGCCGGCTGTTCGGCAGGCTCAGGCTGTCCGCTTGTTTCCGGGATCAGCACGGGCTCCGGTTCAGTTTCAAGAACAGGTTCAGCCTCAGGCTGAGGATTTTCCTTTTTCTCACGGAATACTCTGATACGTCCGGATAAATAGATGGCGCTGAACAGGTCCGTAATACCGCTGTAAGCCAGGCCGGCACCAAGTACCTGATAGATCAGTTTGCCGGCGGGGATCAGGTCGAACATTACCACAAGACCGAAGATGATCGAGATCGATGCCAGGATCAGATAGATGTAGCCACTGGGGAAACCGATCCTGTGCGCATCAATACCATCCTGAAGCTTCATGATACCGCTGGCTATAATGACGATCGCAAGCACATACGGCACCAGCTGCTGGAAGACGATCTTCTGATAGATCACCAGAATACCGACCAGTACGATAATGACGCCTTCTACAAAATCATTGCGGTACAGAGACTCATTCAGATCCATCATGAAATATGAGGTGATATGGATCAGACCGAGTACGATCACTGCAATTCCCGAAACATCACAGATCAGGTTTTCGCTCATCTGAGGGTAAACAAACAGAAGCACTCCTGCGACAATATAAAGGATTGCTGTAATGAGGGCATACCATTTTACATTTTTAAACATAACAATTACCATCCTGTATGTATCTGATTATTATTATAGTTCATAATGTACGAATGGAGTAAAATGAGCACGGAGGTTTTGCATGAAAAACGTATTATTTGTCATGAAGCTGCATGAAGCAGAAAAAGAGCAGCTGCTTCGCATTCCCGGATACCGGTTCACCTTTGCAGAGAGCTGGGATATTCCCCAGGAAATGTTCGATCAGACCGAAATCATTATCGGAAATCCGTCAAAAGACGTATTGTCCAGATTCCCGAATGCAGAGTGGCTCCAGCTGATATCTGCGGGTGCCGATACATACAAAGATATCGATCAGAAAATCATGCTTACAAACGCATACAATGTGTTCGGTGAAGCGATCTCTGAATATATGCTGGCATGTGCCTTCTCAGCAGCCAAGTTCTTCCCTGAATATCACGATCTTCAGAAAGAGCGTTCATGGCAGCGGTATGGAGAACCGACGCTGATCAGCGGCAGTAAAGTACTGTCTGTCGGCATGGGCTCCATCGGCACGGAATTTCTCCGCAAAATGAATCTGCTTGGTGCAGAGTGCTATGGCGTCAGGAGAACCGTTCATGACAAGCCGGACTTTGTCAAAGAGCTGTATTCGTTTACGGATCTGGAAAAGATCCTTCCTGAATGCGATACAGTCGCGCTGTCTCTGCCCGAAACGCCTGAGACAACAGGGATGTTCAATGAAAAAATGCTAAGAATGATGAAGAAGGATGCTGTGCTGATCAATGTCGGACGAGGCACTGCGATCGATACTGAAGCACTCCTGAAGGTCACAAATGAAGGCTGGTTCAGAGCAGTTTATCTTGATGTCACGGAGCCCGAACCGCTTCCGCTCAACCATCCGCTGTGGAATACGCCGCGTATTCATATAACACCTCATATCAGCGGCGGATCATTCTCCAACATTATCAGAGGAACACTTCTGAAAGTGATCACAGAAAATCTGACACTGGTATCACAGGGACAGCTTCCCGTACATATCGTTGACAGAAAACTAGGCTACTAAAGAAATTGCCTGCAGATTTGCATTCTGCAGACAATTTTTTTATTTCTTTTTC
>CAMOPG010000028.1:0-21121 GCA_946622165.1 uncultured Erysipelotrichaceae bacterium | reverse complement strand
TGCACAGATGAAATACAGGAAGCTGTCCGGAAGTTCGGCTGCAGTCTTTCTGATCTGACTGTCGGAAGCCTTGTGGTCTCCGATATGATCGGGGACGGCTCTTCCAGGGAACAGGCTGCGTCAAGTCAGAAGGTGCTTGGCGGCTTTGCAAACCTGGCAAATGAATATGCGACGAAGCGCTACCGCTCCAATCTGATCAACTGGGGCATCCTGCCGCTGGAAACAGCAGAGGATGTACATCTGCCTGTCAATACATGGGCATATATCGATACCGAAGAACTGATCCGCACAGGAAAAGGATCTCTGATCACAGAAGAGAGAACGATCCCGGTCTCCATAGGGCACTGCAGTGAAGAAGAAAAGAAGATCCTGAGGTCCGGTTGTCTGATCAACTATTACAGAAAAGGAAAGGTGTAATTTATGGCAGTGAAATTTGAATTCGGACATGTCGGAATCAATGCACAGACGGAAGAAGAAGGAAAGCGCATGAAGGATTTCTTTACGGATGTCATGGGATATGACAATTACCGTGAGATCCCGGCTTCGTACTTCACAAATGACAATCGAATGGAACTGATGAAGAAGATGGGAAAAGGAACGATGGGACATCTCGGATTCTTCGTCAATGATATTCCGGAGGCGATCGCTTATCTGGAATCAAAGGGGTATGAGCTTGATTACAGTACAGCCCGCTATGCGGAAGACAAAAAAACGATCCGGCTGATCTTCCTGAAGGAAGAGATCAACGGATTCCGGATCCACATCACGATGAAAACAGAACCGTTCTGGAAGGAACCGGAACATTATGAACCGTTTCCGGTGATATAAACAGGAATGTGATATACCAAACAGATATGACAAAAGAAATGATCGTATCATCCGCATTGAAATTCAGATGGATCAATGCGCAGTGCCTGGAATTCAAACTGAATAACGGAAAAACGCTTTTGACAGATCCCTGGTTTACGAACCTGGAAGGAATGAGCATGCTGGAAGGATGCGCACCGGAAAATTTTACTGCTGATGATATCGAAGGTGCAGATTATGTATTCCTGAATCATACGCATGGCGATCATATATGGGATCTTCAGTCTGTGATCGACAGGTTTCATCCCTGGATCCTGACACATTCGGGAAATGTGCTGGAGCTGATGAAGGCATATGATATTCCGGTAACGGATATGTATCCTCTGGATTATGAGGGAACGTACTACTTTGACGGTTTCATTCTGGAGACTCACCATGCGACACATCACCGCAGACATGAAACAATGCAGTCCGGGATGTTCCATGCCGGAGATAAAGATACTGTTATGACGATGGGCGGGACATTCAACATGAACTTCGTTCTGACGACCGATCAGGGCATGAGGATCGCGTTTATCGGCGGAAATGACGACGGTATGACGAAACGTCTGCAGGGAGTGCATAAGCCGAATCTGATCATCCGAAACAAAATGTCCTCTTCAAAGCAGAAAGAGGGTGCTGCGCAGATGTTCGCAGACTGGTTCGCGGAAACAGATACACAGATCCTCGTGCCGATGCATTATGAGCAGTGGCTGAAAAACGATCCGGAATTTGCCCGGCAGGTATATGAAGATATGAACCGTATCATGGAAGAAAAAGGAATGACCGGCAGAGTCGTTCCGCTTGAGCGGTGCCGATGGTATTCACTGAACCTTTCGATCACAGAATGCTGAAACGCAGTGTCATATAGATCAGTTCTATAAGAAACATACATTATTATGTATTTTACTGTATGTGTAAGCGCTTTTTATAATTTTATTGAAAAAGGGAGAATCACACCATGGGAATGAATCTGACAAGAAAAATCATTAAGTCTCATCTCGCAAAACCCTCTGATATGAAACCGGGAGACGATGTATTCGTACGTGTTGATCAGACACTGACACACGATATCAACGCCGTCATGACCTATCTTGCTTTTGAAGCGATCGGTCTGCCCAGAGCCAGGACGGAGATCAGTGTTTCCAACCTGGACCACAATCTGCTTTATATCGATTTCAAGACGCCGGATGATCACATCTATCTGAGAACGGCAGCCGAGAAATACGGCGTATACGTATCCAGACCCGGCAATGGTATCTGCCATACGATCCATACATCCAGATTTGCCGTACCCGGCAAACTGCTGATGGGCGGAGACAGCCATACGCCCTCAGGCGGTGCAGTAGGCATGCTGTCGATCGGCGTCGGAGGAATGGATGTCGCAACAGCGATGACAGGCGTTCCGATGCGTCTGACCATGCCGAAGGTCGTTAAGGTCACCCTGAAGGGAAAGCTGAGACCGGGCGTCAATGCCAAGGAAGTCATCCTGGAAATGCTGAGAAGAGAAAGCATCAAGGGCGGTCTGGGAAAAGTATATGAATATGTCGGTGAAGGAGCTGAGAATCTCGAAGTTCCCGAACGTATGACGATCACCAATATGGGTGCTGAAATGGGTGCGACTTCTTCCATCTTCCCGGCAGACCATGTTGTAAAAAGGTTTATGGAAGCTCAGGAGCGCGGCGATCAGTTTGTTGAAATGTGCGCGGATCCTGATGCTGAATATGATGAAGAGATGGAACTCGATCTGTCTGCTCTGGAACCGCTGGTAGCACTGCCGCATCAGCCTGACAATGTCATTCCGATGCGTGAGCTGAAAGAGCGTCCTCCGGTCCAGCAGGTATTTATGGGAAGCTGTACAAACGCAAGCTATGCGGACCTCGCCAAGACAGCGCTGGTCATGCAGGGACGCCATGTACATGAGAATGTTCAGTGCACGCTGGGCATTTCCTCCCGTCAGGTCTATAAGCAGCTGATGAAAGACGGCTACCTCGGCATGCTGGTGGATGCAGGTGTCCGTATCCTTGAGATCGCCTGCGGTCCTTGCTGTGCGATCGGTCAGGTACCTCCGACCAACGGAATCGCTGTCCGTACATCGAACCGCAACTTCAGGGGACGTGCCGGGTCTCCGAACGCCAACATCTATCTGGTGTCTCCTGAAACAGCCGGTGCAACAGCGATCATGGGTACATTCGCTACAGCTGAGGAAGTCATGGGCGAGGATGTCAGAAAACTGGCTGAGATCCATGAGCCTCTGCATTATGAGATCGATGATTCCCTGCTGATCAAACCGCTTCCGGAAGAAGAAGCCGCCAAGGTAGAGATCATCCGCGGACCGAATATCGCTCCGCTGCCGGTTCCCGAAAAGCCTGAACAGCATGTTTCCTGCAGGGTATCACTGAAAGGAACTGACAATATTTCCACAGACGACATCACGCCTGCCGGAGCTGAATTCTCCAGCATGCGCTCGAATATTCCTCTGATGTCCAAATACTGCTACCACCGTTATGACCCGACATTCGCTGAACGTGCAAAAGCACTCGGCAAGTCGATCATTGTCGGCGGTGAGAACTACGGACAGGGAAGCTCCCGTGAACATGCTGCGATCAATCCGATGTATCTTGGAGTACGCTGTGTGATCGCCATGAGCATTGCACGTATTCATAAAGGAAATCTGATCAACCACGGTATCGTACCGATGCTGTTTGAAAGCCGGGAAGACTACGAAAAGATCGAGCAGGATGACCTGCTGGAGATCGAAGGCTTCCTCGATCAGATCCCGACACGCAGAGTCGTTGTCAAGGATGTGACAAAGGGCTTTGCATTCAATGTCAGACTTGAACTGACAGATTCTGAAATGGCAGTAGTGCTGGCAGGGGGTCAGCTGCGCTATCTGAAAGACCAGCTGGTCAAAGAAGGAGTTATCAAAGAATCCTGATTCACTCATTGACCCCGCCTTTTGCAGAAAGATATCCGGTCCCGAAAACATAACGGATATCTTTTCTTTCGATGATGCGAAAACAAAAAATAAATTTCTTGCGGCACTGTCCGCAATATGGTACTATCTTAGTGCGCTTTCTTTAGACCCGCATGAGGTTTAAGGCAGAAGGGAGATCTGAAAATGAAGAAAGATATTCATCCGAAGTACTATCAGACCAAAGTAGTCTGCACAAGCTGTGGCTCAGAGTTCACAACAGGTTCCACATTAAAGGAAATCAAAGTTGACACATGCTCTAACTGCCATCCGTTCTATACAGGACGTCAGAGATTTGCTCAGGCTGAAGGTCGTGTTGCCCGCTTCAACAAGAAGTACGGTCTCAAGTAAGATACTTCGCTGCCCGGTCATTAAGATCGGGTTTTTCTTTGAAAGTTTTGCGGAACTCAGACATTATTGTAGAATAATATCAGTGGGGGTTTTCGTATGGAACATAAAGATAATTCGATTTCAAATGTACATATGGGTGAGATCCGTGCTTTTGTTAATGAGAAAAAAGAACACGGTGAAGAGCTGTCACAGAAGGATCTTCTGGAACAAGCTCAGAAACTGGAACTGAATGAAGAAGAACTGGATGAATTATACGAGCTGAGCGAAGAGAATGAACTGCTCGAGGAACAGCTCGAAGAATTCGAAGAAGAAGAAATAACCTCTGAAGAAGTCGCAGACGATGCAGAGATCATTGCTGAACCTGAAAATGACCGCAGAACCGGCGGGATCGGAGATTCGGTAGCTCACTACATGAAAAAGATCGGCAGGATCCCGCTGCTGACGCCTCAGGAGGAATATGAAACAGCCAAAGCGGTCAGTGAAGGGGATCAGAAGGCAAAAGAAAAGCTGATCGACAGTAATCTGAGACTTGTAGTATCGATCGCCAGAGATTACCTCAACAGAGGTCTTTCTATGCAGGATCTGATCCAGGAAGGCAATATCGGCCTGATGAGAGCTGTAGAGAAGTTTGATTATTCCCGCGGATTCCGCTTCAGTACATATGCCACATGGTGGATCCGGCAGTCCATGACAAGGGCGATCGCCGATCAGAGCAGGGATATCCGTCTGCCTGTGCATATGAACGACCAGGTCGTCAAGGTAAGACGTGCACAGCGCAGTCTTGTGCAGGAGCTCCACAGGGAACCGACAACAAAGGAGATCGCGGAAAAGCTCGGAAACGGAATGACTGAGGAAAATGTCAGCCAGATCCTGCAGGTCTCTCAAGCCACAGTATCACTGGAAACACCTGCCGGAGATGAGGATGATTCCACACTGGCGGATTTCATAGAGGATAAGTCTACACTGGATCCGATCGAATATGCCAACAATGAGCTTCTGAAAGAACGGATCAGGGAAATACTGAAGGAACTGCCCGAACGTGAGGCAGGCATCCTGAGAATGAGATACGGTCTGGATGACGGTGTCCCGAAAACGCTGGAAGAAGTCGGTGCTGTGTACAATGTGACACGTGAGCGTGTGAGACAGCTTGAGCAGAGGGCGCTCAGAAGATTGAAATTCAAATTTGGAAGAGACGGAGATCTCGGTGATTACCGTGATTGACGGGGAGGAAACATGGACGCAGTACGTGAAAAATTAAAAGAACTGCAGAAGCAGTATGATGAGATCAGCGAGGCGCTTCTGAAAGAGGAGAACCTGTCGGATCCGAAGATCCTGACAAAGCTGTCCAAAGAGCAGGCCCGTCTGCAGCAGACAGTGGATGCCTGGAAACATCTGCAGGAACTCGATACAAGGATCGAAGAAGCTGATGAGCTTCTGAATGAAAGTGATCCCGAGATGCGGGAAATGGCAAGGGCAGAGAAAGAAGAATGCGAGCCTGAGCGTGAGCAGCTCCTGGAACATATTCAGCATCTGCTCATACCGCGTGATCCTGATGACAGCCATGACGTGATCATGGAGATCAGAGGCGGCGCAGGCGGTGATGAAGGCAATATCTTTGCCGGTGATCTGTACCGTATGTATACAAAATATGCGGAATCAAGAGGCTGGAAAGTCCAGGTCATGGAAGCCAGTCCTTCCGAAGCCGGCGGATTCAGCCAGATCGTATTCTCCATCAAAGGAACGGATGTATATCACGATCTGAAATTTGAGTCAGGAGCACACCGCGTACAGCGCGTGCCGAAGACGGAAACACAGGGACGCATTCACACGTCCACAGCGACCGTGCTTTGCCAGCCTGAAGCAGAAGAGACAGATATTGATATCGATCCCAAAGATCTGACGATCGAAACACACAGAGCTTCCGGTGCAGGCGGACAGCATATCAATAAAACAGACTCTGCGGTTCGTATCGTTCACATACCGACAGGTATTACGGTCAACTGTCAGGAAGGACGTTCTCAGATCGAAAACCGTGAAACAGCGATGCGTCTGATCAGGGCACGCGTATATGAAGAGCTGAAGCGGATCAAGGATGAAGAAGCAGGTGCGATCCGCAGAGCCAAGATCGGTACCGGTGACCGTTCGGAAAAGATCCGTACATACAACTACCCGCAGAACCGTGTGACCGATCACAGGATCGGTCTGACGATCACACAGCTTGACCGTATCATGGAAGGCAAGCTGGATGATGTCATTGCCGGACTTCTGGCGGAAGATGAAAAGAACAAACTGAAAGAGGCACAGTAATGACAACGTTTGCAAAAGCTGTCAGAAAATATGAGCGTCTGTGTGAGAAGAACGATGTACCTCAGCAGACGGTCATGGCATATCTTGTGGAGATCAGCAGGAAAGAACGGTTCGATCTGTATCTGCATTTTGATGAGCAGATGCCGGCGGATCTTGAACAGCAGTTTGATGAAGGCATGGCGAGGATCCTGAATCAGGAGCCGATGGCACATGTTCTTGGCTATTCATGGTTCTATGGATATCAGATGATCGTCAATCCGGATGTGCTGATCCCCAGAGAAGAGACCGAGGAACTCTGTTCCAGGATCCTGGCAAGGATCGATCATATCTTTCCGGACCAGAAAGAGGTCGTTTGTGCCGATGTCGGTACCGGGAGCGGTGCGATCGCAATCACTGTTGCGAAGGAAGAACCGCGTGTGCGCATGTGCGCGACCGACATTTCAGAGGAAGCGCTGGAAGTCGCAAAGCAGAATGCAAAGAACAACGGGGCGGATATTGAAATGTTTGCCGGAGATATGCTGGAGCCTCTGAAAGAACGCGGCATGAAGCTGGATGTTCTGATCTCAAACCCTCCCTATATTCCTGCAGAGGAAAAGATGGAACGTTCGGTCGTTGACTTTGAACCGCACGTAGCGCTGTTCGGCGGAGAAGACGGACTGAAGTTTTACCGTGTGATCTTTGAGAACTGCCGCAGTGTTCTGAAAGAAAAGAGCTTTATGGCTTTTGAGATGGGCTGGGATCAGCGTGAACGGATGAGCGCGCTCGTTGAATCGATCCTTCCTGAAGCATCCTATGAGATCATCAAGGATATGAACGGGAAAGACCGCATGCTGTTTGTATACTTCGGATGCAGCTATGAGTAAAACGGCTGAACTGCAGGAGACCCGGATGAACGGTGATCTCAAACAGCCTGATCAGAAAAAGAAAAAGCGGAAGCTCTCCGCAGCAGGCGCATGGGTCTTCCGCTTTCTGTTTGTGCTTGCGCTGGGCAGTGCTGTTTATTCCGGATACCGCTTCTGGCAGATATATTCTGAAAGAAAGCAGGGGACCGGCGCATATGATCAGCTGACGGATCAGGTGATGACCATCGGTGCAGACAATGCGGATGTCGATACCCGGATACCGATCCGTCTGGATTTTGCTGCTCTGGAAGAGATCAACTCCGATGTGATCGGCTGGCTGGTGCAGGATACATCCGTCATCAATTATCCGATCGTTCAGAATGCGGACAATGATTACTATCTGAACCACCTGTTTACGGGTGAGTGGAATCACATGGGATGTGTATTTGCGCTCAACAGTTCAGCTCCTGATTTTACGGACACCAATACGCCGCTGTTCGCACATGGACGCAAAGACGGGACGATGTTCGGTACCCTGGAAAAATACGAAAGTCAGGCATACTATGATGAACACCGGGAGTTCCTGCTGATCACAAAAGCAGGGGTCGTATATCTGCTTGAACCGTTTGCCGGATCGATCAATGATGCGAAAGATCAGTTCCTGGAGACGGGATTTGCATCTGAGGAGGAATATCTTTCATATCTCCAGTACTGGTTCGACCGGTCAACATTTGTTTCGGATGTTGTGGTTTATCCGACAGACCGTATCGTAACGATGCTGACATGCTCGGATGATTTCGCTGATGCAAGGTATGCGCTTTTCTGCAAAATGACGGATGTCAGTGACCGGTATACAGTTGTTTCCGGTCCCGTACCGTCACCAGAATCATAAAAGAGGCCTCCGCTGTACGGAGGCTTTGCTTTAGTTTCCTCTGCGGTAGACCAGCTGTCCGCCCAGATATGTTTCAAGGACGCGGATGTCCTTCAAATGTGAGGGGTCTGTCTGGAAGGGATCTGCTTCCAGGACCGAAAAGTCCGCCAGATATCCTGCCCGGATCTGTCCTTTGACAGATTCTTCAAAACTTGCCTCAGCACCGCGCACCGTGAATGAATCCAGGGCTTCCTGAACAGTGAAGGCTTCTTCGGGAAGATAAGGACCGCATTGATCATGCAGGGAAGTACGTGTGACAGCACACTGAATACCTGCCATGACATCGGGCAGTTCGACCGGACAGTCGGATCCGTTGGATACGGAAAGGCCGCTGTTCATCAAAGTCTTCCAGCTGTAGCTGGTGTCTGCCAGCTCACCTGTCCGCTGTCTGACGATGTGATTGTCATAATCCAGGAAAATACTCTGACAATAAATATGAAGATCAAGATCAGCCATTCGTTCAAGCTGGTCTTTTCTTGATATCTGGCAATGAATGATGCCGTGTCTGTGATCTTTCACAGGCGTCTTGCGCAGTGCACGGTCGATGGCGTTGAGCACCTGGTCCAGGCAGGCATCCCCGATCGCATGCACGGCGCACTGCATATGATGATCGTTGGCGTATTCGATCATGGAATTCATCAGTTCGTCACTGTAAAGATTGAATCCGGAAGTATCAGGATCATCGGCATACGGCCTGGAGAGATGGGCTGTACGGCCACCGAGCGAGCCGTCACCGAGCATTTTCAGGGGACCTGTCTTGAACAGAAGGTCACCGGTGCCGGTATTGTTTCCTGCTGAAATAAATTCTTTCAGTGTATCGAGATCCTGAAAATTGCACTGTTCATTGATGCGGACAGTCATTTCACCGGCTTCCTTCAGTCTGCGGTATGCATCGTTGATCGTCTGCCACGGGATATGACGGAATGTGCAGTAGTCATCTGTCTGTGCGCTTGTAATACCATAGGAGTTCAATGCGCGGAATGCTGCCCTCAGCATGTCCATGATCTCTTCCTCAGAAGGCTGGGGGATATGTGACTGGATCAATGTCATTGCATTATCATAAAACAGACCGTCCGGCTTCCCATCGCGCATTCCGATGGCTCCGCCTTCAGGAGCTGCAGTATCCGCTGTAATGCCGCACAGCTCAAGCGCTTTGCTGTTGACAGCCATGCAGTGCCCGCAGGCACGGCTGACAGCGATCGGAATATCCGTGCTGACGCTGTCCAGATCATACCGGTCCGGCATTCTGTGAACATCATTGAAATAATCCTGGTTCCAGCCTCTGCCGGTCAGCCAGCCTCCGGTCCTTCCCTGATGATTCCGCAGACAGTCAAGCACATCGGAAAGACTTCCTGTGTGTTCTGCAAGCGGCGCATTGATCAGGAACTGCCCGAATCCGAGGACATGCATATGGCTGTCATTGAAGCCAGCACATACAAACCTGTTTTTCAGATCAACGATCTCTGTATCCTTTCCGGCGTATGTCATGGCCAGTGAATTTGATCCAGCGTAGATGAAATGCTCTGCTTCTGTCACAAAAGCTTCGCAGAGCGGCAGGCTTCCGGTATATACCTGTCCGTTGATATAGATCTTGCGCATATGATGCCTCCGTTTTCATCAACATCTTATTTTTCATATGATTTGCTGTCAATCATAATGCAGGCGGGTACACTGTCAGCACGTGTATGATAGAATACCCTTATATTTTATCTGACAGGAGGCAGGAGATGAACCTGGATGAAAAAGTACAGCTGTTCCGCAGCTGGCTGGAACGCATGGCCGCATACCGCATGGCATTGACGATTATCGGAGTGGATAAAACAGCGAAAGCACCTTCCCAGGGTGCAGACTACAGAAACAGGAAGACGGCTCTGCTGTCAGGTGAACTGATCAGGATCCAGAACGATCCTGAGATGTATCAGCTGATGGAGGAGCTTTCTGAGGAGGAGCTGGACCCTGAAACAGCCAGAATGGTTGAACTTCAGCTCAAGAGCGCACGCAGGATCCGCGCGGTACCTGCCGATGAATATGTTGAATATCAGAAGATCCTCGGTGAATCCGAAGAAGCATGGCTGAAGGCTAAGGCTGCGAAGGACTACAGCATGTATGAGCCTTACCTTGCAAAGCTTGTGAAGGCCTACAGCAGTCTGAAACAGTATCAGAAAAGCGATCTTTCACTGTTTGACAGGATCCTGGATGAGAATCAGCCTGGCTGGACAAGTGAGAAATATGATGCTTTGTTTGAACAGATCAGGGACCGCCTTGTTCCGCTGATCAGACGTGTTTCAGCAGCTGAACCGATCGACACATCGTTTATGCATGCTGTATATCCGGCTGAAAAGCAGCGCGTGTTCATGAAGCGTATCCTGGAATACATCGACTTCAATGAAACATGGGGAAAGATCAGCGAGTCAGAACATCCTGTTACCACAGGCGTCTGCTCAGGCGATATCCGCTTCACCACCAAGTACAGGGAATACAATCCGGGCATGGCAGTGCTGTCTACGGTCCACGAGAGCGGTCACGCATACTATACACATCAGATGGATCCTTCCTATTCAGGCACACCGCTGGCACATGTCAGTGCCGGCATGCAGGAATCACAGTCTCGCTTCTGTGAGAACCATCTTGCCAGAACACTTCCGTTCTGGCAGGTCCATTATCCTGCCCTGAAGGAACTGTTCCCCGAGCAGCTGGAAGGGATCGATGCCGAAACATTCTGGCGTGCGCTTAATGAGAGTCATGCAGGATGCGTACGCATGGATGCGGATGAACTGACATATCCGCTCCACATCATGATCCGCTATGAGATTGAAAAAGAACTGTTTGCAGGAACCCTGGACACAAAGGATCTGAACCTCGTGTGGAACAGGAAGTACAAAGAATATTTAGGCGTCGATGTTCCGGATGACGAAAAAGGGATCCTGCAGGATATGCACTGGCCTTATGCATTGTTCGGATATTTCCCGACCTACACGCTGGGCAGCGCGTTTGCGGCACAGTTCGATCATACCGTCAGACAGGAACTGGATACGGACGCACTGATCAAAGAAGGCAGATATACGGAGATCATGACATGGCTGAAGGATCATCTGCATCATTATGGAAATATGTATGAGGCGGATGAACTGATCCGCATGGCAACGGGAGAACCGTTCAATGTCAGCTATTATCTGGATTATCTGGAAGATAAATACACGCGCTTATACGATCTGAAATAAACCCCGCAGAAACATGGAGAAAGAATCATATGAAAATGGAATTTGTTTATGATCACTACTTTGACTACTACGAACTGACAGCTGCTCTTCAGAAGCTTGCCGGAATGTATCCTGATCTGATGAAACTGGAATCTGCCGGAACGACCGAAGAGGATAAGACGATCTGGTCTGTGACCCTCAGTGATGATTCACTGAGACCGGCAGACAAAAAGCCGGCATTCTATATGGACGGCAATACACACGCCGGAGAGGTTTCCGGTTCCATGGCATGCCTGCATATGATCGATCATATACTGTCAAATCATGAAGAAGCAGAGATCGCTGAAATGCTGAAAAACCAGACATTCTACTTCATTCCGAGGATCTCACCGGACGGCGTGGATGAATATCTGCATACAGCAAATACGGTTCGTTCCATCAACCGCATCTATCCTGCAGACCAGTCCGAAAACCATGGCCTGAAAGCAAAGGATCTGGATGATAACGGAAAGATCGTTATGATGCGCATCAAAACACCTGCCGGCGCATGGAAAAAGCGTGATGACAGTGATTTCCTGATGACAAAGCGCCAGCCGGATGAGAAAACAGGTGAATTCTACAATGTATATACAGAGGGAATGATCGATGAATTCAACGGAGTGAATATCACAATGGCAAGACCCCTGTATGCCATGGATTTCAACCGTAATTTCCCGGTCAGCTGGATGCCCGATGCCAAACAGCCCGGGGCAGGTGAATATCCGCTGTCAATGCCCGAGACGCAGGCAATGGCAAACTTCATCATTTCCCACCGCAATATCTGTGCTGTACTGACCATGCACACTTCCGGCGGCGCGCTTCTGCATCCTCCGGGAATGTATTCGGAAACGCAGTGCGATCCGGAAGATATGCGGATGTATAAAGAGATCGGTGCCCTTGCGGATCACAAACTGAATTATCCGACATGCAATCTGTTCGATGCGTACTGCATCGATCCGAAGCATTTCGATGCCGGTGCATTTGATGACTGGTGCTTCATCGCAAAAGGAATTCCTTCCTTCACAATGGAGATCTGGAATGTGAAGGAAAAAGCGGGATGCGGACCGCAGTGGCCGGTCAGAAGGGATAAGAAGCCTGCGGAGATCGAAGAAGAGAACCGGAAGGTCTATGAATGGCTGAAAGAAAACTCCCCCGAATCGATCCTGCCCTGGAAGGAATTTGAACATCCTCAGCTCGGAACAGTTGAGATCGGCGGAATTGATTACAAATTCGCGACCCAGAATCCTCCGTGCCATCTGCTGAACGCAGAGCTGGAAAAGATCCTGGACTTCTCAATGCGTTATGCAAAGGTTCTTCCGGATGTTGGCTTTGACAACGTCAAAGTTATCAGAAGATCCGATGATGTATGGCAGATCGATGCAGTATTGATGAATACCGGATTCCTGCCGACATGGCTTTCCAATGAAACAAAGAAACTGAAGGAAAACAGGCCGATCCGTCTTTCCCTGAACGGTGCGGAAGTGCTTTCCGGACCGGAGAAGATCGACGGACTGGGAGGATTCCATAATATCCGTTCCGGTTATTCCTACGGAAACAACATCTCCACATTCAATCACGAACAGGCTGCCGCAAAGCTTACCTGGATCGTGAAGGCAAATGCCGGAGACACCATTACCCTTACAGCATGCAATGAGCGTGCCGGAACAGCAGACATCACAGTTGAACTGAAGTAATGAAAAAAACGCGTCTGAATGTGATCAAACAGACGCGTTTTGCAAGTCATTAAAGTGCTTTGATCAGTGCATCGACGCCTTCCTGCGTTGTCATGAAGCTTGTGACAAAGCGGGCAGCGCTGTGCGTTTCATCAATGATGCCCATCGTATGGAAGGCAAATGATTTGCGGAGCTTTTTGATCTGTGTGTTGGACAGAACAACGAACAGCTGGTTGGTCTCGGGACGGTATGCGAACTGGTAGCCCTTTTCTTCAAATGCTTTTCTCAGCTGTTCAGCCATGTCCATGGCGTGTCTGGAGATCTTGAAGTATCTGTTTTCCTTGAACAGTTCTTCAAACTGGATGCCGAGCAGTCTTCCCTTGGCAAGCATTCCGCCGCGCTGTTTGATATGATAGCGGAAATCCTTTTTCAGATCATCATTGACGATGACGACTGCTTCACCGAACAATGCGCCGACCTTTGTGCCGCCGACATAGAATACATCGCAGAGCTTCGCGATATCCTTCGGCTTCAGATCATTGCTGGCGGAAGCCAGTCCGTATCCGAGCCTTGCACCGTCAATGAAGAGCGGCAGACCGTATTTTCTGCAGACTTTATATAATGCGCTCAGCTGTTTCTTTGAATACAGTGTTCCTGTTTCTGTCGGGAAGGAGATATAGACCATACCCGGCTGAACGATATGTTCATAGCTTTCATCATCACGCTGCCGTACGATCGCTTCTTCTACCTGGGCAGCTGTGATCGTTCCATCCTCAGAGGGAAGTGCCAGACATTTATGTCCTGTTGCTTCGACTGCACCGGTCTCATGGCAGTTGATATGTCCGCTTTCGGCACAGAGAACACCCTGATGCGGACGGAGTATGGATGAGATGACTGTCATGTTTGCCTGTGTGCCGCCGACCAGGAAATGAACATCAGCGTTTTCACAGCCAAAGGCTTTTTTGATCAGAGCACGCGCATGATCGCAATGGGGATCCATACCGTAGCCGCCGGTCTGTTCGGTGTTAGTAGACTGAAGTGCTTCCAGGATCTCGGGAATGCAGCCTTCAGTGTAATCACTTTCGAAATTAAACATAGATACCTCCGGAATTTCAATGATAATCATACCGCAATCGATGTTAGAATCAACATATATGAAACGCAGATTAATTGGAGGCGCAGTCCTTCTGCTTATGCTGTTGATGGCAGAGGGCAAACTGCTGCTCATGTACCATGAGGGTACAAAGAAAGAAGATGAAGACGACGATGAAGCTGTACGGCCTGAATGAACTGACTGAGCTGGCTGAACTGCTCAGACAGGACGGTGTGATCTCCGTCCCTACGGATACGGTGTACGGGGTATGTGCGAGAATGGATCATGAGGAAGCTCAGGAAAATCTGAGAAACATCAAGCACAGACCTGAAACAAAGGCACTCCCGCTGATGTGTGCGGATGTCCGGCAGATCAGACAGATTGCCCTGACAGATGAAAGGTCAGAGAAACTGATTGCTGCTTTTATGCCCGGTCCGGTAACGCTTGTTCTGAAGAAACGGGAAGAAGTTCCGGCATTTGTGAACGGCGGCATGGATACGCTGGCGATCCGCATGGCATCTTCAAAAGAGCTGGAGGAACTGATCCGGATGGTCGGTGTTCCGCTCTATATGACCAGTGCGAATCAGTCCGGTCAGCCTGTCTGCACGACGCCTGAGGAGATCGCACAGTCATGCCCGGGTCTGGCGGGAATGATGGACGGCAGGCCTTCATTCGGTCAGGCCAGTACGATCATAGACTGCACACAGGACGATATCCGTATCCTCAGACAGGGTCCGGTAACAATGGAAATGATAGAAAAAGCATTGAAAGGAGAATAACAGATGTTTGATCAAGAACTGGAACAGGCTGTTGCGCGTGAGCGCCAGCGTCAGGAACACAACATTGAACTGATCGCTTCCGAGAACTACTGCTCAAAAGAAGTACGGCAGGCAGCAGGCTCGATCCTGACAAACAAATACGCAGAAGGCTATCCCGGACACCGCTATTACGGGGGCTGTGAATATGTGGATGAAGTTGAAGAACTGGCAAGAAAACGTGCGTGTGAACTGTTTGGCGCAGATCATGCAAATGTTCAGCCGCATTCAGGTTCACAGGCAAACATGGCTGTCTATTTCTCCGTGCTGAATCCCGGAGACAAGGTGCTGGGCATGGATCTTTCCGCCGGGGGACATCTGACACACGGATCCAAAGTTTCCTTCTCCGGAAAGCTGTATGATTTCGCTTCCTACAGCGTTGATCCGCAGACTGAATGCATTGACTATGATGCCTTAAGAAAACTCGCACTTGAAGTGAAGCCGAAACTGATCGTTGCCGGAGCGAGTGCATATGCAAGAGAGATCGACTTCAGGCAGTTCCGTTCGATCGCCGATGAATGCGGAGCAATGCTGATGGTGGATATGGCGCATATTGCCGGAATCGTGGCGGCAGGATACCATATGAACCCGGTTCCGTATGCGGATTTCGTGACCACAACGACACATAAAACACTGCGCGGCCCCAGAGGCGGTATGGTGCTTTGCCGTGAACAGTACGCAAAAGCACTGGATAAGGCGCTTTTCCCCGGTATCCAGGGCGGTCCGCTGTGCCACATTACTGCCGCAAAGGCAGTATGCCTGTACGAAGCATCCCAGCCTGAATTCAAAACATATATCAAACAGCTGCTGGACAACTGCCAGGTTCTGGCAGAAACACTCAGAAGCGCAGGTTTCCGTCTTGTAACAGGCGGAACGGATAACCATCTGATCCTTGTGGATACGATGTCTATGGGTGTTACAGGAAGAGACGCGGAAACAGCGCTTGACCGTGTGCATATTACCGTGAACAAGAATTCCATACCGTTTGATCAGCTCAAACCGTCTGTTACTTCCGGTATCCGCGTCGGTACGGCTGCCATGACGACAAGAGGCTTCAAGGAAGCAGAATTCCGCCGTGTCGGTGAATGGATCGCTGAAGTGCTGAATCATAAAGATGATGAGAACGTGCTCAGCAGAGTCGCTGCTGAAGTTGTCGAACTGACTTCGCGCTTCCCGCTTGAATAAAAAAGACCCTGCAGTGCAGGATCAGAAATGCTTCGCTGTCTCGGACAGATCAGGATCATTGTACAGAGCTTCTGCAGCACGCAGGGCTCTTTTTTTATATGCCGGCTCAATGACGAGCTTCCGGTATCCTTCATAGAGTTTTGCCATGGTAATGGTTTCTTCATTCAGAACGATTCCGCTGCCAAGCCGGATCAGAGCAGATGCGTTCCGATGTCTGTTCCAGCTGCCGTCATCGATCAGGATCTGCGGTATCCCAAGGTACAGACATTTGCTGAAAACAGCATCCGTGCCGTCATGAATACAGACCTCACTGCCTGCGATCAGTTCTGTACGGGGCGTGCTCATGGTCTTCAGATGTCCTTTGGCTGATGCCTGTGCATCGGTGTACCAGGCGAACACGTCATACGGCGCACCGAGGAATGCGTCCTCGATCAGTTCCTTCTCCCATTTGCCGGAGGTTCCCAGAAAGATGCATACCTGTTTCTTTTCCGTATGCGGTTTTCTGTGTGAACAGAGGGAACCCAGCTGATAAACATTCTTCATCTTCGGATACAGCATGGAAGGTCCGATCGTAATGCGCTGTGCAGCCGCATCATACATGTCCCTGATCCTGAGGATCTGCTCAAGACGATGCTCGGACAATGCTCTGTTGAGTGCCTTCAGATAAGATGTTTCGAACGGGATGTCCTTGTTGACGCCGTACGGTACGTATGAAATATATGGAATATGCTCCGCCCTTGCGGCAATAATGCCGGAAGGCCTGCAGAATTCAAAGACTATATCCGGCTGATAAGTCCTGATCGCCTTTCTGACAGCCTCGATATCATCTCTCAGAAATGATGCGTCAAGCATGCCCGAACGGTACAGTATTTCCTCCTGTGAATCAGGTGCGTCCCATTTGCCGAACAGTTTTCTTTTTCCTGCGGGAACAGGTGCGTCAAATCTTACGGCATTGCCGAATCCCGTCAGCTGTGAACATACCGCAGTCTGTCTTCCGTTGATCTCCATCATGGCTTCAATGTCGCGCGCAAGCATAAAAGAAGCGGTATCAGAAGGATTGCGATGTGCAGGCAGAATTAAAACTTTCATGAAAACAGTATAACATTTGTTTCGTTTGTAAGGTTGCGTTCGGACTGACTTTCTTCTATCATTGACGATAGAAATAAGAGGAGGTCTGTTATGCTCGAAGTATTAAATCATCCTATGATTACTCACAAGCTGACATTGATGAGAAAGAAAGAAACAGGTACCAAAGATTTCCGCGAAAATCTTGACGAGATCGCTGAACTGATGGCATATGAAGTCTGCCGCGATCTGCCGCTCAGGCCGCTTGATATTGAAACACCGATGGGACCCTGCACAGGCTACGAACTGGCAAAGCCCGTCGTGATCGTTCCGATCCTCAGAGCAGGCATCGGACTGCTGGATGGAATCAGAAGACTTGTTCCGACAGCGAAAGTAGGATTTATCGGATTATACCGTGATGAAGAAACACTGGAACCGCACGAATATTTCGCAAAGTTCCCGAAAGACCTGGATCAGGCGATCGTTATGGTCGTAGACCCGATGCTGGCAACCGGCGGAAGTGCGATCGATGCCATTACGATGGTAAAGGCACGCGGTGCCAAACAGATCAAGATGGTATGCCTTGTCGGCGCTCCTGAGGGCGTTAAGGCTCTGCAGAAGGCTCACCCGGATGTTGATATCTATCTGGCTGCACTGGATGACCATCTGAATGAGATCGGCTACATCGTACCCGGTCTTGGAGACGCAGGCGACCGTATTTTCGGTACAAAGTAAATGTCGATCACGTATCTGGCCCGGCTGCTGATACTGGTATGCAGTTTTGTGATCAGCTTCTGGGCTCTGGGAGCGCTGAATTTTGAGAAATGCCTGAAAGCAAATCATGTACAGCAGGCACAGGTTTTATATTGGCTGATGTCATTTGCGCTGGCATATCTGGTTTCCGGATTTATCACTTCGCTCCTGTATTGGGCCTGATTTGCCGGGACGGAGTCAAAAAGCACCGCTGCAGGTGTTATAATATAGTTTGTTCAGGAAGGGAGAGAGTATGAATCTAATCACAGGTGCACTGCCGTATTTTGCTCTTCCTTTCGTGATCTCGCTGATCCTGGTGCCTTTATCCAAGCAGATCGGATTCAGGCTGGGCATCTACGCTGTGGAAAATGAACGAACCGTGCATCACGGAAAGATCGTCCGTATGGGCGGGGTCGCGATCTATGCTGCATTCATGGTGTCGCTGGCGATCCTGTGGGCTGCAGACAATTCATTGAACGGCATCCTGATCGGTGCGTCCGTCGTATTTATCGGAGGACTGCTCGACGATATCTATGATCTTCCTCCGAAGATCAAGCTGCTGTTCCAGGTAACTGCTGCGATTATTGCGCTGACCATCGGCAAATTATATCTGAATGAAACACATATCTTCTCGTTCGCAATATCAAATCCCGTATTCAACTGGCTGCTGTCGTTCTTCTGGATCGTAGGCATTACAAATGCGATCAATCTGATCGACGGTCTGGACGGACTGTCGAGCGGTATCTCGATCATCGTCACAATGACGATCGGTCTGCTCGGATTCTTTATGGGAAGAAGGGATATCTGTATTCTGGCGCTTGCATTGTCCGGTGCCATCATGGGTTTCCTGCCGTATAACTTCCATCCGGCATCGATCTTTGTCGGAGACTGCGGCGCACAGTTCATGGGATTTACCATTGCCTGTATTTCTCTGCTCGGTTTCAAGACGACAGCCCTGATCACACTGGGTCTCCCGATCCTGATCCTCTTTATCCCGATCAGCGATACACTGATTGCCATTGTCAGAAGAAAACTGAAGGGACAGAAATTTACGCAGGCTGACCGCGGCCATCTGCATCATATCCTGATGATCAAACTGAAGCTTGGTCACCGCAGAACTGTTCTGATCCTGTATGCTGTTACGGCAATGTTTGCCGGAGCAGCGATCCTGACATACTTCAATCCGCAGAAAGGTTTCCTGCTGATCGTGATCTTCCTGATCCTCGCAAACCTGTTCATTGAATATACAGGCATGATCAATCCGCATTGGCATCCGATCCTGTCTGTCCTCAACAAACTGACAGGCTGGCCGAAGATGGTCAACGGAGAAGATCCCGTCGATACAAAACAGGCAGAAGAATTAAGCAAAGCCGAATCAGATACGGAAGAATAAGCAAATACAGAATCAAAAAAGCAATGTGCCGGAAAATCAGCGCATTGCTTTTTTTCGTTAAGACTGATCAGTACCGCGGTAAATGATAGCGATGCTCAGATCATCCGATGAATGTCTGCGGAACAATGTTTCCATTGTTTCCTGCAGTTTTTCAGTGACTGTTTCCTCATCACTGGTGCGGATCCATTCTGCCATGATCATCGGTGCATTTGCCGGGACACCGTTGATTTGATCGTACAGCATCCGTTCAGCGCCGTCACTGGTCAGGATGATCGTATCCAGGCTTTCATCCGGATCGTGCATGATCCGGATATGGGACGGGGTATCCGGTCCTGACAGGAAATAGGTCAGATGTGCTTCAGCACCGTTTTCAGGGCTGCTGAGCAGGACTGCACGATCACCGCAGCCGATCGCAGCACCGTCGCCTGTGTGGATCAGGATGGATCTCTGCCCGGACTGACCGTACATGAGCAGGGTACAGTCTGGTTTCATGCCGGGCTGCGCATTGTCAGCCGCCTCGGTACTGAGAGAGATGATATGCTGCTTCAGCAGGCTGTCCTCCATGGAAAGCCAGACTTCCGGCTGTTTCATGAAATCAGCACACAAGGCTTCCACCGCAGCTCTGGCGGCGATCTCTGAATGTTCAACAGAACCTGCTCCGTCCGCCAGCAGTGCACAGAGAACATCATCCTCTCTGGCAGTCATGGCATAATCCTGGCATTCTGTTCCAAGGAATATATGCTGTTCACCGACAGTAAACGCACAGACTGCTTTCATGTCAGATACGGATCTCATATGCATCGTCCTCGGCATCAGGCGCGGACAAGCTCATGGCGGCTGCAGACCTTGACAGCATCGTAAAGAAATTGGTGATCTCCAGTGCTTTCATCGTTTCAACATGTCCTTCAGGTGCCAGCTTCTTCAGGTCTTCTGTTTCACTTCCGTCTCCGACACCGATGCATTTTCCCTTGAGCTTATGATCCCGGTACATCTTCTGAATGGCTTTGGCAGGTCCTGATACATCCTCATCTGATTTTCCGTCACTAAGAATAATCAGCCATGGATGATAGACGCTGACACCGACATTGCGCCAGAAATTACGGCGCATTCCGATCTCATTGACCGCAAATTCAACAGCGGTTTTCAAGGGTGTGCCGCCATGCGGTACGATGTCATTGAACTCAACTTTCTGTACATTGGCAAAACGCTGAATGATCTCAGGTCCGTCTCCTCCGAATGTAATAAAGCAGACATCAAGACTGTCACGGGCATAGATATCCTCACGGCCGCTTTTCAGGAAAGCCCTGATCCCGTCATTGACCATTTTCATACGTCCGTCTTCCATCATGGAATATGACGCATCGATCAGGATGCATATCATCAGCTGGGGTGCGTTGGTCGAAACGATATCTTTTTCCAAAATTGACTTTAAACCGGCCATTATGACTTCCTCCAATTATTGCGGCATTCCTGGCAGAAATAGCCTTTTCCCTTTTTGTCGCGTACATCCTTATAACGGAATATATCCTGGAATTGTTTTCCGCATCCGGAACATGTCAGAGTGACCTCTTTTCTGCAGTCACTGCAGAGGTAGTTCTGCTTGTTCCTGTTTCTCAGATAATCCTTGACTTTCAGCGGCACATTTTTGCCGCAG
>CAMOPG010000027.1:0-21967 GCA_946622165.1 uncultured Erysipelotrichaceae bacterium | reverse complement strand
CTGCTGAATTTAGCATTTCAATCCGCAGTTTCGCTGAAATACAGGGACTATTTCCTCAGAAAATCTGATGATTTGGCCTGTTATTAGCACTCATGTGCAAAAACGGCTTTAAATTTAATGAAGAAGAGGGGATCAGGATCGCAAACGAAACAGAATACGGTCTCAGCGGAAGTGTGTTCACGGAAGACCTGTATCATGGCATAGAAGTCGCCAAGCGGATCGAAGCAGGCATGACGCATGTCAATGACCAGTCGATCAACGATGAGCCGCATATCATGTTCGGCGGCGAAAAGATGTCCGGCGTCGGCAGATTCAATTATCAGTGGGTGGTAGAAAAATTCACGACCGAGAAATGGATCAGTGTCCAGACAAACGACAGATTCTGATCAAAAATAGTATCAAAATAGTATCACAGAACGAAAAAACCGCATGTTTATGCGGTTTATTGACGTATGGCGCAGGAACAGGGATTTGAACCCTGGCACCCTGTTACAGGTCTACAAGCTTTCCAAGCCTGCCTCTTCAACCACTTGAGTATTCCTGCATCTCAATGTTGCTTTACTATGATACCATAACTTTCAAAAAGTACAACAGGGAATTCTGCGAAAATGATCAAGGAATTTTAAAGAATCCCTGCGATATTTGAATCACGGAAATATAAATTTTATCTGATTGGTTGTAGAATATAGGTACAGGTATTATCGGAACAAATCATCATATAAAGATCATTTATATCATTGGAGGAGTATCTTATGAATTGGACAGAAGAGTCTGTACAGGCTGTTGTTGAAAGACAGCGCAAATTCTTCCAGACAGGGACAACACTTGATATTGACTGGAGGATCAGACAGCTCCAGAGCCTGAAAGCCGCAATGATCAAGTGGACACCGCAGATCCAGGAAGCACTTCATGCAGACCTCGGCAGAACAGCAGAGGAAGCTTATTTCTGCGATATCGGAGATGTCATCATGGAGATCAACGAATGCATCCATGGACTGAAGAAGTGGGCAAAACCGGAAACACTGTATTCCGGAATGCTGTGCTTCCCGAGCGTCATTACCAAAGTCTACAAAATGCCGTATGGCGTATCATTGATCATCAGCCCGTTCAACTTCCCGTTCCTGCTGTCCGTAGGCGTGCTTGCGGCAGCGATCTCCGGCGGCAATACCGCAGTTATGAAGGCAAGCTCAAAATCCGTGGAAAGCACAAGAGTGCTGCAGGAAATGATCAACGAAACATTCCCGCAGGAATTTGTTGTTGTCATTGACGGCGGACACGATATTGCGGACGCATGCCTTGTCCAGAGATTCGACAAGATCTTCTATACAGGTTCACCGAAAGTCGGCATCCATGTCATGACAGAAGCCGCAAAGAACCTGACACCTGTCGCGCTGGAACTGGGCGGTGAAACAGGAAACTGGGCAGTGATACGAAAAGACGCAGATATCAAGGATGCCGCCAGAAAGATCGCATTCTTCAAGATCTGCAATGCCGGACAGATCTGCATCAACATCAACCAGATCGGCGTTGCGGAAGAGATCGCTGATCAGTTTGTTGAAGAACTGAAGAAGGCAATCATCAAGCAGATCGGTGAACATGCAATACGGAATCCGGAGTATCCGAAGCTGATCGGAAAGAAAGCATACGACTGGTGCGCTAAGGAAGCTGAGGAGTACAGAGACCGTATCGTATTCGGCGGAGAAGGGGATCCTGAGACACTCAGGTATTCACCGACGATCATCTATCCGGTCGGGATCGATGAGAACATCGTCCTGCATGAGCTGTTCTGCCCGCTGATCCCTGTCGTACCGTTCAAGGATGACGAGATCGATCAGCTGATGAATACGATCGCAGAAAGAGAACATGGTCTTGCACTGTATCTGTTCACAAAGGATATGAAGTGGGCGAAGGAAACCATGCAGAGACAGCAGTACGGCGGCGGATGCGTCAACGAAGTCTGCCTGCACCTGCTTGTCAAAGGAGCACCGTTCAACGGAACAGGACATTCCGGTATGGGCGCATACCATGGAGAATGGGGATTCCGTGAATTCACACATCCATCCACAGTACTGTACGGAAGCACGAAGTTCAATCTGCCGCTGCGTGAACACCCGTACACAGGCATGAAGAACAAATACAAGCTGCCTGTCCTGAAGATGTTCCAGAAATAACGGCTGATCAAAGGGTACATATCCGGTCATGGGTATGTACCTTTTCTGAAACAAAAAAGACAGCTTTCGCTGTCAGATAAACAAACCCATGATCACACCGGTCAGATAACCGATGATCACATCCTCCGGATAATGAACGCCTCCGATCACACGGATCACGCATTCCAGTGCACTGAGCACCAGCAGGATGATGCCTGCGAGCGGGTATACGGCATAGTATGCCATGGAGATGACCGCTGCGCTGAAGGCATGTCTGCTCGGCATGGATTCTCCCTGTTTGTCCTTATGGATAATAGGAGAGATATCATGAGCCGCATATGGTCTTGGCCGGTTGATCAGTCTGCGGATCAATGTGACCCCGATAAATCCCGCACCCGGGATCAGCACTGCTTTGAGCAGGTGTTCATCATGCCTGATGAACAGGATCACCAGCAGCACCGGATACAGCACATACATCATGTATGTCAGAATATGATCCGCCAGACGCACCATGTTCATGACATTCTCTGAAGTGCGGAAGGGTGCACTGATCTTCTCGTAAGTCTGCCGGTAGGCTCTGCTCATTTGTGCTGTTCCTGTTTGGCAGCCAGTTCTTTTTTCAGTGCCTCAGCATGTGTTTCAGCCTGATCAAGCAGTTCTTCGCATCTCATGTCACCGCTGATCACACGGTCTTCATATTCCTCGGCAGCCAGTTCATAGAAGGCGAGTGCCTGTTCCTTGTCCTGCAGGACGCCGTTTCCGTATTCCATGCATTCCGCCAGACGCATATGCACATCAGCCATGGCAAGATAGTCATCAGACATATAACATGCCATCAGACTGGACATATACAGCGAATATGCATAGTTCTGGTCTTTGGGTGCCAGTCCCGGAATACCCTTATAATAGAAATCACCCAGTCTGTAGCTTCCTACAGCACTGCCAAGATCCGACGCATCTTCATAACAGTTCATCGCTTCTGCCAGATCGATGTCTGTTCCCAGACCTTTCTCATAACAAAGACCAAGCTGTTCCTTGGCGATGATATCGCCTAAAGCAGCTGCTTTTTTATAGTAGATAAAAGCCTGCCTGTAGTTTGTTTTCATGCCGAGCCCAAAGAAATAAGCATCAGCTACGTTAGTCAGCACCGAGCTGTCGGACGCATGTGCTGACTGTTCATCAGTTGTTTCTTCTTCGTATTTCAGCATTGTTCTGCTCCTTAAAATCAGATCACCTCTGATAATCGGTGATATCATAATTCATAACAGATTTGAACGCAATCATTATGAACTTAAGAAAAAGTTTTCTTCACAGAAAATTCAGACGGGATATGTAAAATAGGTATAACGGAAAAGAGGAACTGAAATGATACAGGAAGGATATATGCCGTTCAGGGAATGGCAGACATATTACCGGATCGCCGGAGCTGAGCATACCGGAAAGCCTGCTCTGGTGCTGCTGCATGGGGGACCCGGCTCCACACATAACTATTTCGAGCTGCTGGATGAGCTGGAAGATACCGGAAGGCAGATCGTCATGTACGATCAGCTCGGATGCGGAAACTCTTACCTTGACGGTCATCCCGAACTTTGGACGCCTGAATTATGGACAGAGGAACTGATGTGCCTGACTGAATACCTGGGACTGAAAGAATATCATCTGCTTGGCCAGTCATGGGGCGGAATGCTGGCAATACGCTTTATGATCGAAGAACAGCCGGCAGCTGTCCGCTCGCTGATCCTGTCCAGCACGCTTCCGTCCTCCGCTCTCTGGGCACGTGAACAGCACAGGCTCATTTCATTCATGCCCGAGGAAGAACAGAGGGCCATACGCAAAGCAGAGGAAACCGGAAACTATGAAGATCCTGCATACCTGCAGGCCAATGAACATTTCATGAAGCTGCACTCGTCCGATATCTCTGATACAGCGCCTGAATGTCTGCGCAGAACAAAACGCAGCGGCAGGGAAGCCTACCTGTACGGATGGGGACCGAACGAGTATTCCCCCACAGGCACATTGAAGGATTTCGATTATACAGACCGTCTTCATGAGATCCCTGTACCTTCACTGATCATATCCGGCACCAATGATCTGTGCACACCGCTGATCGCCAAAACGATGTATGACAGGATCCCGGATTCCCGTTGGGAGCTGTTTGACGGATGCCGGCACATGGTATTCGCGGAAGCTACAGACAAATACTGTCAATTGTTAAGAAACTGGATGGATTCAAAAGACTAAGTCATTTCATGATGAAAGATGGTACAATAGCACTGTTATGAAAAAGTACAAGATCAAAATCAACGGAAAGTATTACAAGGTAGATGTCGACAGACTGCTGATCCTGCTGATCGCGATCCTGTCGCTCAGCCTGGTACTGGTACTTGTCGTCCATTTTGCCGGCGGAAACAGGAAAAAGACAGATGATCCCGCTGCGACTGCAGAGGTACTGGATCAGGAAGATCCCGAATACGACGCATCACAGGGCAAGATCAAGGAATCGGAATTCAACGGAACGATTCTGTCCAAAACAAAGGATGCCGGAGCGGAATACATTGCCGATACACTGTTCCTCGGTGATTCCAATACCGCAAGATTTCTTGTGACATATGATTCGGAAGGAAAACCGTTCACGACCAGAAACAACACGATCGGTGTCGTAGGCATGGGGATCGATGCGATCTCATCGCTTGCCTGCATGCAGTTCTCGACCGGTCTATATACGATGCCTCAGGCAGTAAAGATCATACAGCCCCAGCGCATCATCATTACCTTCGGCACGAACAATCTGTACGGCAACAGTACAGACGCTTCCGGCTTCATCCAGCGCTATGAACAGCAGCTGAAGAATATCACTGCTGCGTATCCTTCCGCGGATCTGATCGTCAACTCGATCCCGCCGGTAGCGAAGGTCAGGGACTATCCGCATGTCACGATGACGCAGATCGATGCCTACAACAGGGCAATCGCCGAGATGTGCAAAAAGAATGACTGGAAATACCTGAACTCTGCGGAAGCACTGAAAGATGAAAAGACCGGATATGCCAAAACAGGCTATCTGTCAGGTGACGGACTGCATTTCTCATCAGCAGGTCTTGAGGCACTGTTTGAATATATCAGAACACATTCCTGGATCACCAAGGATGACCGTCCGAAGCCTCTGGCAGAAGTACCTTATATCTATGGCGTACCGGAGGGACTGATCAAGACAAATCCGCTGAATGATAAAGAGTTTACGGAAGAGGAAACAGGCGGAAGCACACAGGTGACGCCTGTACCGACTGAAGAAGCGGAGAATACGCCGAAGCCAAAACCGACTGAGGAAGCTGAGGAAACGGAAGTACCTGAGAATACTCCGACTCCGGAAGCGGAAGATCCGGAACCCGTGCCTACAGAAGAGCCTGTGATCCCGGTTGAACCGGATCCTACACCGGTACCGGAACCTACGCCGACGCCTGTTGTATGCGGAGAGAATGCATATGAAAGCGGCGGGGCATGTTACTGCAATGAAGGCTATACCGGAGATCCGTATTCTTCCTGTTATGTGATCGTTCCGGAACCGACGCCTGAGCAGGATACCGGCGGCTCGGAAGAATCAGGTGAAGAGGGTTCAGGCGAAACATCAACCGAAACATCTTCGGAAGAAGGCTGAGAATGACAAAGATCATCGGTTATCGGTGGTCTTTTTTGATATACTTTTAGGAGGAACAATCATATCAGAAAGGAATCATTTATATGTATGATGCAGTGATTATCGGTGCCGGCATTACAGGTACGATGCTGGCAAAAGATCTGTCGCGTTATCAGCTAAAAGTGGCTCTGCTGGATAAAGAAAATGACATTGCCAACGGTGCGACCATGGCAAACTCCGCGATCGTGCATACCGGCTATGACCCTGAGGACGGTACGCTCAAGGCAAAGCTCAATGTTGCAGGATGCCGCCTGTACGAACAGCTGTGCAAAGATCTTGGATGTATGTACCAGACAGTCGGCGCTTGGATCGCCGCTGTCGGAGAAGATGAAGAAGCTAAACTGGATATTCTGGCTGACAGGGCGGAAAGAAGGGATATCCCGTATGAATGGCTGAGCGGGGACGAAGCCAGACTTCAGGAGCCCAACCTCAATGAGCATGTCACCAAAGTGCTCTCATTCCCGACAACAGCGATCATCTATCCCTGGGAAGTCGCGATCGCCTGTGCCGAGACGGCTGTCAATAACGGAACCGAACTCCATCTGAACACGGAAGTGACAGCGATCACAGAAACCAAGGACGGATATACCGTTCACACGCCGAACGGAGACTTTGAAACAAAGACAGTCATCGATGCGGCAGGCATCGGGGCTGATCAGATCGCTCATATGGTCATGAAGGATCCCGGATTTGAGATCAAGCCCAGAAAAGGCGAATACTTTGTACTGGACCATGACGCGAAATTCGTAAACCACATTATCTTCCCGGTACCTTCCGACAAGGGAAAAGGCGTGCTTGCTGTGCCTACAGTACACGGGAACACTTTGCTTGGACCGAACTCCGACTATGTGCAGGGCACCGTTGATACGGGCAGCACGGTACAGGGACTGGACTATGTCCGCAGCAATATTTCCAAGACCATGAAGAACGTACCGTTCTACAGAACGATCCGTACATTTGCCGGACTGCGTCCGTCTTCATCATCTTCGGATTTCATTATTGAAGAAGCACCCGGACATCCCGGATTCATTCTGGCAGCCAGCATTGAATCACCGGGCCTTGCCAGTGCTCCGGCAGTATCGCTCTACATCATCGATCTGCTGAAAAAGACACTGACATTCACGGAAGATCCGGACGCTGTCATGACAAGAAAAGCACCGGTCGTGCTGAAAGAACTGTCTGCCGAAGAACGCAATGAACTGATCCGTCAGAACCCGAAATACGGCAGGATCGTATGCCGCTGTGAACAGGTCAGTGAAGGAGAGATCATCGACTGCCTGCAGGGACCGTGCGGTGCCCGCAGCATCAAAGGCGTCAAGAAGCGTGTCAGACCGGGTATGGGCAGATGCCAGGGCGGATTCTGCGAGCCGCTGGTACTGGAAATACTCGCCAGAGAACTGCATAAAGACCCGCAGGAGATCGTGCTGGATGGATTGAAATCGAACATCCTGGAAGAGGAGAACCGGTAATATGCGTACATACAGAGCAGTGATCATCGGCGGCGGATCAGCAGGTCTGGCTGCAGCGATCACATTGAAACAGAACGGGATCGATGACATTCTTGTTCTGGAAAAAGACAGGGAACCGGGAGGCATCCTGCAGCAGTGCATCCACAACGGATTCGGACTGCAGACATTCAAGGAACAGCTCTCAGGTCCTGCCTATGCAGAACGCTTCATCGATCAGGCAAGACAGCTTGAGATCCCCATCAAACTGAATACCATGGTCACCCATATGCATGCCGACAGAACGATCGAATACATGAATGCCGAAGAAGGCTGTGTCACGATCGGAGCGGATGCCATTATCCTGGCAGTAGGCTGCTATGAACGCAACCGCGGTGCTGTCGAGATCCCGGGTGAGCGTCCCGCAGGCGTCTTCACGGCAGGACAGGCACAGCGCTACCTGAACATCGAAGGCTATATGGTCGGCAAAAAGGTATTCATTCTCGGCTCAGGCGATATCGGCCTGATCATGGCAAGAAGAATGACGCTGGAAGGAGCCAAGGTATACGGCGTGGCTGAACTGATGCCGTATTCCAACGGACTGCCGAGAAACATCCAGCAGTGTCTGAATGACTTCAATATCCCGCTGTATCTGAGCCATACAGTTACGCACATCTACGGCAAAGACAGACTGAGCCGGATCGAACTGTCCCAGGTGGATGAAAACAGAAAACCGATCCCCGGCACAGAGCAGTACTTCAATGTTGATACGTTGCTGCTGTCAGTGGGACTGATCCCTGAGAATCACCTTGCCGAAGAAGCAGGGGTCGTGCTGGATCCGAAAACACGCGGACCGATCGTTGATGAAGACTACATGACAAATGTCGAAGGTGTCTTCTCATGCGGCAACGGACTGCATGTCCATGACCTGGTAGACTTCGTTACACTGCAGGCACAGCGTGCCGGACAGGGTGCAGCCGATTACCTGAAGAACGGACTCAAGCAGAACAAACATGTATTCGTGAAACCGGGAGACGGCATCAGCTATGTCGTTCCGGCGATCGTGCATCCGGGTGAAGTGAAGGAAAAGAAAGAATTCTTCTTCCGTACAAAAGGACTGGCTGACAAAGCTGTCATCAGGGCAGTCAGTGACGGAAAAGTGATCCGTCAGCTGAACCGCACCAAACTGATGCCTTCCGAGATGGAGCGCATCACATTAACAGACAGTCAGCTGAATGAACTGACAGGCGATCTTGTGATCGAAATGGAGGAACTGAAATGACTCAGGAAAAGGAACTGATCTGTGTCAACTGTCCGATGGGATGCCGTGTGCATGTCGTGCTGGACGGAAAAGAAGTCATTTCCGTAACAGGCAATACCTGTCCCAGAGGTAAGGAATATGCGATCCAGGAATGCATACAGCCGATGCGCATCCTGACTAGTACAGTTAAGATCACCGGCACATCCGCCAGAGTCATCCCTGTCATTACTGAACAGGCGATCCCGCTGGAAAAGATGAGTGAAGCCATGCAGGAGATCCGTCAAATGGAAGTACAGGCTCCGATCAAGATCGGAACCGTACTGACGGAGAACCTGGCAGGAACAGGTGTGAGACTTGTCACATCCAGGACAATGTCCTGAACAGCAGAATACTATACATAACAGAAAGCCTGAGAAACTGTGATCTCAGGCTTTTTTTCGGGTATTGTTCGGTATCAGTACTGCAGAATCACGCTGTCTGCTCATTGAGCGGATTCCAGGTTCCTCTTTTGTAGTATAGAAGATAGCAGACAAAGACTGCCATGTTGTGGGAGATCATGCATACCCAGGCAGCGATCAGCCCGAGATGGAATACGTGTATGCACAGGAAGGTACCCAGGATACGGATGCACCACATACCGCTGACATTCAGAACGAACGGTACCTTGGTCTGTCCTGCTCCCATCAGCATTCCTTCGATCACAATGGATATTCCATAGAAGGGCTCTGAGCAGGCAACCATGCGCAGTACTTTGGAACACAAGGCAATGACATCCGGATCATGTGAGAATACGGATACCATATTCGGCGCAAACAGGAAGAGCAGTGTTCCGGAAATGATCATCATGGATACCTCGCAGAAGATGATCATGACCGGCATCTGTTTCAGACGTTCCCTGTCTCTGGCACCGATCGCATTTCCGGTCAGGGTAGCAGCGGCTGTCATCATGCCATAGCCGGGAATATAGAACGCAGACTCTACGGTATTGGCGATCGTATGCGCAGCAGTCGAAAGACCGCCAAGGGAATTGATCATGGATGCGAATATCACATAGCCGAATGATGTGGCAAACCTCTGCAGCATGTTTGGAAGGGCGACGCGCAGACACGGTATCAGCACCTCTTTGTCAGGCGTCATCTTCCAGCCAAGCGGAGAGACCTCCGGATGACGGAACAGCTTCACGGTAATCAGCAGACCGCCCAGTACAAACGCCAGCGCACTTGCAACAGCAGCGCCGATCACGCCCATGCCGGCTCCCCACATCGGAATGGATAGTCCGAACAGATGAATGGTCCTGGGCTCATAGATCAGCAGAAAGTTCATGAGGACATTGGCAATATTGACGATAACACCGTTTTTCATCGGTGTTTTGGTATCACCGATCGCTCTGAGCACAGTAGAGAAGACCGTAGTGGCAGCTCTGAACAGCATCGGCAGGTACAGGATCAGGAAATACTGACCCGCGATCTGTCTGAGGGAAGGATCGACCTGCATCCAGACAGGCACCATCTGTGACAGGGAAGCTGTCACGACCGTAAACAGAATGCCTGCGATCAGTACGATCAGAACCGACTGGGCGCTTGCTTTATGAACACGGTCATAGTCCTCAGCGCCTTTCGCCTGAGAAATATAGGCAAGGAAGCCGACACTCATCGCAGATATTGTGGAACCGACCAGCCAGTTCACCGTTGTCGTGGAACCGACTGCCGCGGTTGCGTAGGTACCGAGAGAACCGACCATTGCCGTATCGATATACTGCACTGCCACCGACATGAACTGCTCCAGCATGGTAGGCCATGCCAGGGTGAAGATCACCGGGATCAGGGCAGGATTGAATTTCTTCTGTGATGCTGTCATAACGAAATCAAGTATACCAAATTTTCAGAAACAGAACGATAAGCTGACAATTCACACTGTAAAAAAAAAAACACCTGCAGGAACAGGTGTCAAAGGAACAGTTCCAGGATCAGAACGACCATACAGCAGGTCACTGCAACGGGGAACAGTCCTGCATTCATCCATGCCAGGATGATTCCGATCACAAGGGCAGCTGCACCGGCTAACGGTGACTGTGTTGCCTGGATGATCGCCGGGAATGTCATGACTGCCAGTGTCACATACGGCACATAGTACAGGAACGACTTCAGGAACCGGTTGGTGATCGGCCTGCGGATCAGTGTCAGGGGAAGCACCCTGATCATGAATGACACCGAAGCCATGATCAGAATATAGAGATACGGATTGCGTGTCATGATGCCTCCTCATCTGTGTGCGGGAACAGCAGTGCCGCAATGGTCGAGATACCGATGGTCAGAATGATCGTCCTGGTACCTGAACTCAATGCAGAAACAGCAGGCAGCACAGAACACAGCCATGACAGCAGGAAGCAAACAGCAACCAGTACGCCGACGATCCGGCTCTCCCTTGCCGGGGGAATGATGATCGCCAGGAACATACCGTACAGCGCGACCGAAAGGGCACTGACGATACGTGCAGGCAGCAGGTTTCCCATGATGACGCCAAGCATCGTACCGATCGCCCAGCCGGGGATAGAGCTTGTCATTGCACCGTAGAAGTACCATGGGTTCAGCCATCCTTTCCGGGCAATACCGATGCCGAACAGTTCGTCCGTGACATCAAACCCGATCAGGATGCGCTTGGCAACAGGGACATCCGGATGCAGTTTCTGTGACAGGGCTGCGCTCATGAGCAGGTATCTGGCATTGGCGATCAGCGTCATGACGGCGCATTCAATGTACGGTGCGTTCTGCGCGATCAGTGTAAAGACCGCGTATTCACCGGCAGACGCATTCGTACTGAGGCTTGCCAGGAATCCCTGAAAGGGTGTCAGTCCCGCGTTTCTGGCGGCGATGCCCAGTGAAAAGGCAACAGCGAAATAACCGGTACCGATCGGGATACCGTCTTTCAGTCCTTCCAGATATTCTTTCCTGTCTTCTGTCTTCATGAATTCCTCACTCTTGAAAATCTTACAGAAAACCCTGAAACGGTGCAATATCAAAATCATATTTTCAGGCAGTTTTCCTGCATGGAACATGTCGAAAATGAAAGAGTGTCATAACGGGTGAATTGTATGGAAAATGAACATCTTTTATAATATGTGATGGTGCATATGAACTGCCGATGTCCGTTTTTTTGTATCGTCAGGCAGCTAGAATGATAAACAGAAAGTACGGTGATCATTATGAAATTTATCCATTTATCGGATCTTCATCTTGGAAAGCGTGTCAACGAGTATTCCATGATCGAAGATCAGCAGTATATCTTGACAAAGATCATCAACATCATCGATGAAGAACAGCCTGAAGCTGTCATTCTGGCAGGGGATATCTATGACAAGCCGGTACCTCCCGCCGAGGCAGTGGAACTGTTCGATGATTTCCTGTACAGCCTTGCCAAACGCAAGCTGCAGGTATTTGTGATCAGCGGCAACCATGATTCCCCGGAGCGCCTTGCCTTTGGGAACAGGCTGATCGATGCCAGCGGCATCCATCTGTCACCTGTTTATAACGGGGAAGTCAGACCGGTACCGCTGCAGGACGAATACGGAACAGTTGAAGTGTATATGCTGCCGTTCATCAAACCGGTGCATGTACGCAGATACTATCCGGATGAAGAGATCACAGGTTATACGGACGCTCTGCGCACAGCGATCGCGCATATGAATATTGATCCGTCGGTCAGAAACATCCTGGTCACGCATCAGTTTGTAACAGGTGCTGCCCGTTCCGATTCGGAAGAAGTATCAGTAGGCGGATCGGACAATGTTGACGCTTCCGTATTTGAGCCGTTTGATTACACAGCGCTCGGACATATCCACGGTCCGCAGAATATCGGTTCGGAAAAGATCCGTTACTGCGGTACACCTTTGAAGTATTCCTTCTCGGAAGCACATCATCAGAAATCCGTGACTGTTGTTGAAATGAAGAAAAAGGGGAACATGACTGTCCGTACCGTCCCGCTGATCCCCAAACGTGATCTGGTGGAACTCAGAGGTTCCTATGAGGAAGTGACGAAAAAGAGTTTCTATGAAGGAACAGGATACCCGGAAGACTACACGCATATCACGCTGACGGATGAGGAAGATATACCCAGCGCCATGTCCAGGCTGCAGGTCATCTACCATAACCTGATGAAGCTTGATTATGACAACAAGCGTACCAGGAGCGGACTTTCGCTGGGTGGGACTGCGGATGTTGAAAACAAATCGCCTCTGGAACTCTTCGCAGAACTGTATGAAATGCAGAACGGTGCCCAAATGAGTGAAGAACAGAGTAACTATGTACAGCGTATGATCGAACAGATCTGGGAGGAAGAACGATGAGGCCGATCAAACTGACCATGTCTGCCTTTGGACCTTACGCAGGCAGAACGGAACTGGATATGGACAAGCTCGGCAGAAGCGGTCTGTATCTGATCACGGGTGATACCGGTGCGGGAAAAACAACGATCTTTGATGCGATCATGTTCGCGCTGTACGGAGAAGCCAGCGGCGATCACAGAAGCACAGACCTGCTGCGTTCCAAATACGCAAAACCGGAAACGCCCACAGAAGTGGAAATGACATTTGAGTATGGCGGAAAGGTTTATCAGATCAAACGAAATCCCGCATACACACGCCCTAAAACAAGAGGAACGGGCTTCACATCCGAAACAGCAAGTGCTGAACTGATCTATCCGGACGGCAGGGTCGTCACAAAACTGAAAGATGTCAACCGTGCTGTAGAAGATATTATCGGCATTGACCGGAACCAGTTTGCCCAGATCGCCATGATCGCCCAGGGTGATTTCCTCAAACTGCTGTTGGCGTCCACGGATGAACGCAAAAAGATCCTGCAGAAACTGTTCCACACAAGGATGTACAGCGACCTGCAGGACCGCCTGAAGAAGGACGCCCTGGATCTCGCAAAAGAAAATGACAGGGCTGAAGCCAGCATACGGCAGTACATCAACGGTATCGCATGTCCTCAGGATGATGTGCTCTCCATTGAAGTGGAAAAGGCAAAAGCCAATGAACTGACGATGGAAGAAAAGATCGATCTTGTTCATCAGCTGATCGGACAGGATGAAGAACGGTTCACGAAGACAAGCACGCAGATCACTGTACTGGATGAGCAGATCAATGAACATACAAAGAAACTGACACAGGCAGAACTGCGTCAGAAGACAGAAGTGTCACTGAAGAACAACCGGGAAAAGCTTCAGAAAGAACAGGATACCCTGAAGAAACTGGAACAGAACAAGAATGAACAGGAACAGCGCAGACCGCAGAGTAAACAGTTTAACGACCAGGCTGCCGCAGTTACGGCAGAACTGTCGGAATATACGGAACTGGAAGAGAAACGGAAACAGTATGCGTGTACGGAAAAAACGATCAGTCTGAACAAACAGAAACAGCAGGACGTATCAGATCAGATCAATGACCTGACGGAAGAACTGAAGGAACTGAAAGAAGAACAGAAGACACTGTCTTCAGCAGATGCGGAAGAAGCTTCCCTCAAAGCAGAACAGGAAAAGCTTCAGACAGCCATGCAGAATACGGAGAACCTGAAAAAGGAACTGACCGGTATCGGCACGCTGGAAAAAGAACTGAAGCAGCTGCAGGCAGATTACAAAACAAAAGCAGCAAATGCCAAGAAACTGAGAACTGAATACGAGCAGAAGAATACAGCATACCTGAACGAACAGGCAGGCATCCTGGCAGAAACGCTTGTTGAAGGTGAACCGTGTCCGGTATGCGGAGCGGTCCATCATCCTGCTCCTGCACATAAGTCAGCGGCAGCTCCTGCTAAAGAAGAACTGGATCTGCTGAAGCAGAATTCACAGGATGCAGACGAGGCAGCACAGGCTGCCAGCACAAAAGCAGGTTCCGTCAAAGCAAGGATCGAAGAGAGACGTTCAGCCGCGGTACGCAGCGCTTCGTCATTGTTCGGAATCGGTACATTCGAAGAGATTGCTTCCTTCCTGAAAGTGAAGGAACAGGAACAGCGTCAGTCAGTACAGAAACTCTTTGCCCGGATGACAGAGGTTAAGGTAAAGATCTCACGCGCGTATGCACTGGAAAAACTGATCCCGCAGAAAGAACAGAAACTGGATGAGCTGAACGGAAAACATACACAGCTGGGAAAAGATCTTGCGCAGCAGGAAACAGAGCTGAAGACAACATCATCCCGCATCACACAGCTGGAAGGAAAACTGAAGTGTGCGTCTAAGTCTAAAGCAGAGGAACTGATCCGCAATCTGCGCAATCAGGCACTGGAGATCGACCGTTCGATCGAGCAGGCTGCCAAAGCCTTTACAGACTGCGGTACCCGTATCGCCGCACTGGAAGCTGCGATCCGTGAAGCAGAGAAAGCACTGAAAGACCAGCCGGAAGTGGATATGGACCGTCTGAAAACAGAACAGGATGAACTGCAGGAAAGAAGACGTGTCCTGAATAACGGACGGCAGACAGTCAATACCAGGATCACGATTAATAAGGGTATCCTTGAACATATCTCGGAAGGTTCCAAAGAGAAGAACGAGATCGAAACAAAGCTCAGATGGATGAAGGCGCTCTCCGATACCGCAAACGGAACGATTACCGGCAAAGAAAAGATCATGCTGGAAACGTACATCCAGATGACATACTTTGACCGCATCATTGCCAGGGCAAATACAAGGCTCCTGGTCATGACCGGCGGACAGTATGAACTGGTACGCAGAAAAGAAGCTTCCAGTATGAGAAGCCAGAGCGGTCTGGACCTGGATGTCCTGGACCATTACAATGGCAGCACGAGAAGTGTCAATTCGCTGTCAGGCGGTGAATCATTCAAGGCATCCCTGGCTCTGGCACTCGGACTTTCCGATGAGATCCAGTCATCGGCGGGCGGGATCAGACTGGATACCATGTTTGTGGATGAGGGCTTCGGCTCACTGGATGAAGAATCCCTGCAGCAGGCTGTCACAGCACTGACAAGTCTGACGGAAGGCAATAAGCTGGTAGGCATTATCTCACATGTTGCCGAACTGAAAAACAGGATAGACAACCAGATCGTTGTTACAAAGGAACGCTCAGGCGGCAGTAAAGTAACGATCGATCCGGCATAAACATATCATCAGAGTATCTGAAAAAGCCGCAGCTGAAGGGCCGTTTTACCCTAAAGCTGCGGTTTGATGATTTGTCTGTCAGAACCGGAAACAGATCAATGCGGTACTATCTGGTATACTTTGGTTACTGCAGGACAATCATACGGAGCTGCCGAAAGAAACAGGGATCTTATGATTTATTTAAATAATGGTACATTCGATCGATTCCGGGTTACCTCAAAACACAAAAGATCTGTATCTGGATGAATGCCGGTGTACAGGAACAGATGTATTTTGCTGTTTGCTGGAATTTTACCGGATGATCGGTCAGAACAGACACGTTAATACATGCAGTTTTCTGATACCAAAAGCCTGAGCAATGATACACAGTCATGAACGGTTATATGAAATCTTCTGTAACAGCGTGGAATGCTTCGCTCATGATCGAAACCTGGGGAGTATTCCGGAACTTCGGAAGATAGCAGAGTATCTGACTGATGGTGATGCTGTCTTCATCACAGAGGCAGAAGAGCCTGTCAGTATCAAAAGTGCTGTTATATAATCCCATGCTGGAAATGATAGTGGTGCATTGACCGATATCCGCCAGCTGGATCCGGTTCACCGGATTGTTTTCTATTTTTTTCCGAAAAGTAATTCCCGATCTGCTTTCAAGAAGACTGATCAGCTGTGAAGCACGGTGATCAGGACTTGATACAGCCAGTACTTCATCACTGATATCCCGGAAGCTGAGACACGGATAGGGGAGATCTTCGCAGATAACTGCCTTCTTCCAAGCATCACATCCCCGGCGAAGGTAAATGTAATTATGGATCTCATTCACAATGACATAGGACAGCATATCATCGTGCAGCGTATTCCGGGAGACATAAGCCATATCGATCTCTCCGTTTTCAACTGCTTTTTCCAGTTCGGTGGAATTGTTTTCGATGACACGGATAAATACTTCAGGATGATGATCATGAAGCCATTTCACAAGCTTTGGTGAGATCAGATTGGATACACGCGGACTCATTCCGATATTGATGACAGAGTGACGGCGCTCTTTTTTTTCTTTCAGACGCTCCAGCAATATTTCATGTTCATCATTGATATGGCGGATCTGATCAAAAAAGATCTCACCTTCACCGGTCAGTCTGAGTGTATGCTCTCCGGGTGTTCTGACAAAAAGTGTTATGTCATATTCCTGTTCGATCTTGCGGATCATTTTGCTGAGTGCGGGCTGCGAGATATACAGTTTGGTCGATGCTTTGTTGATGCTTCCCTCCGATAGTATTACCAAAAGATTCTGGATATCCTGGATTGTCATGTTGTCTCCTCATTGAGTGCACAAGTATTATAGCGCTTTTCAAGATTCCCGTAATGCCCGTTTTTTTTTACGGAAGAGTTCAGACAAGGGGGTTATTCCTTTTGGTTCTAAGCTCCATGATTCTTCGATATTAGTCAGACATGAGTCCAAATGATTAAATGAAATCGTAAACATTGTAAGGGGTTACATGAAGGAGGAAAACATGAACAACCTTGTAAATTCAACTGCTTTGAAGTTCAGATGGATCAACGGACAGTGCTTTGAATTTAAACTCAATAACGGAGTTACGCTGCTGACCGATCCCTGGTTCCACATGGAAGAGGGAGACGGAATGCTTGTGGAAATGTGCCCGCCGGATTTTACGATCGATGACATTGAAGGTGCTGATTACGTATTTCTGAACCATACACATCTGGATCACACAGCAAATCTTCAGGAAGTCGTTGACAGGTTCCATTCCACAGTCATTACGCATTCCGCAAATGTACTGGAACTGATGAAATGCCATGACATTCCCGTAACGGATATGTATCCGGTCGATTATGAAGGTACATATTACTTTGACGGATTCGTTTTGGAGACACATCACGCTACACATCACAGACAGCCAGGCGGTAATCTTCAAAAGGCACTGCAGAGACACAAGGATGATCCCAGAGCACTTTCCAGTGCATCAGGCGGAACATTCAACATGAACTTCGTCATGACGACCGCACAGGGAATGCGGGTCGCGTTCATCGGCGGAAATGATGACGGTATGATCGAAAGACTGCAGGGTGTCAATAAGCCCAACATCATTATCCGAAATAAAATGGCTTCTTCCAAAGTCAAGGAAGGCGTTGCCAAAAACTTTGCGGAATGGTTCGCTGCTGTCGACACACAGATCCTTGTTCCGATGCATTATGAAACATGGCTGACAAAGGATCCTGAATTTGCTCAGAAGATGATCGTCGATATGAACCGGATCATGGAAGAAAAAGGCAAAGTAGGAAGAGTTGCACCGATGGTCAGAGGAAAATGGTACACTCTCGACCTCGCTATCAACGAAGCCTGAAATAAAACGTAAAAAAGGGAGAATATAATTTATGACATCTCAAATGTGGTTATGTCTTGCGATCTTCCTGTTTATGATCGTAGGTTATGTAGTTGGACCAAAATACCAGATCTCAAACGGTGTTATCGCTACTGTTACAGTCGCTCTGGTCGCCTGGTCAGGACTGATCGAACCAAAAGCAGTACTTGGTAATTTTGCAACGAAGAATTCCATGCAGATCATCGGCATGTTTATTGTCGCTGCCGGCTTCAACCGTACACAGGCAGTTAAAAAAATGACTGCACTGGTTTATAAGATCAGTGGAGGAAGCTACCAGAAAGTACTTGCCGGTTATGTTCTGATGGGTTTCTTGCTTTCCAATCTCGGACTTTCTCCGATGACAACATTCGCGATCATCGGTCCTCTGGCTGCAGCATGCTGTGATGATTTCGGGATCAGTCCTTCCAAACTGATCATGCCGATCGCACTTGTATGCATCGGATGCTGTGCCGTACTTCCACTGGGACAGGGCGCTATTACTTACGCTACCATGAACGGTTATCTGGAATCCTATGGTTATACAGATTACCAGATGCAGCTGCTTGACCCGATGAAGGGAAGACTGCCGATCGCGATCGTACTGATCCTGTATGCGATCTTTATCATGCCGAGATTCTGCCCGGACCAGCCTTCTGTACCGATCACACTGGAATCCGCAAAGAGCAGACAGAAGGGCGGTAAAGAAATTCCTCCTCTGAGTCCTGTCAGAGAAGCGCTTGGTTACGGTATCTTTACAGTTGTTACACTCTGCCTGATCCTCAACAGCAAGTTCAATATCGGTGAAGCATGGCAGATTGCTTACACCGGTGCAGCTCTTCTGCTTCTGACGGGTGTCCTGACACCGAAAGAAGCGATCAATGCGATTCCGATGCGTATCGTTATGATGCTCGCAGCAGCACAGTCTGTAGGCGGAGCTCTGACTGAATGCGGTCTTGGAAACCTGATCGGTGATACCATTGCGAATTCTCTTGGCGGAACAACTAACGGATTTGTGATCGGTGCGGTATTCTTTGTCATCCCGTTCATCATGACACAGCTTATGAACAACGCATCCGTCGGAAACATCTTCCGTCCGATCCTGATCCTCACATGTGCTTCTCTGAAGTGCGATCCCATAGGACCGCTGATCCTTCTTCAGGCTGCTTCACTGACAGCGTTCATGACACCGATGGCTACCGGATCCGTACCGATCGCAATGGACCTTGGCGGATACGACCAGAAAGACCTGCTCAAGATGGGCTGGCTGCCTTCCATCATCATCTGCGTGATCTCCGTGATCTGGGTGATGACCATATTCCCTGCATATCACTGATTTCAGAAATTGAGAAATGTGATGTCCACAATGACTGCGGTATAACTGCCGCAGTTTTTGTTTTAGTGTCTGAATAAGCTTCAGAATGAAGGGTCATTCATGATACGGACAAAAAGAAAAGAGGTTCAGCCTCCTGGTCTTGATGACCTGTATGCTGAAGCCTCTTGTTCGTTCTGATCAGCCTTCGTATGTATCGTTGATCGGACCGGTCAGTGTTACGTCCACTGATCTCTCATGTCCGTCACGTTCGATCTGCAGTGTGATCGTATCGCCGGCCTTCTTCTTTTTCAGGAAGTTGCTCAGGTCCTGATAGGAACTGATCTTGGTGCCGTCTGCGCTCAGGATCTTGTCATAGGACTTCAGACCTGCTGCTTCAGCGCCTGAGCCCTTGATGACATCCGTGATATACAGACCTTCGGAATACTCACCGTAAGGCTGTGTCAGTACCTGGATGTATACGCCCAATGTTGCGCGGTCTGCGACATATCCGTATTCGATCAGCTGTTCAGCAACATCCATTGCTGTGTTGATCGGGATCGCGAAACCAAGACCTTCAATGATCGTACCGCTTGATGTGTAGCCGGAATCTTTGGAGTTGACGACACCGATCAGTCTGCCCTGACCGTCGAACAGTCCGCCGCCGGAGTTGCCGGAGTTGATCGCTGCGTCTGTCTGGATCAGTTCATATGTTTCGTTGTCGATCGTGACTTCACGGTTTGTCGCGGATACGATACCGTTTGTAACGGTTCCGCCGAGCGTTCCCAGAGGATTGCCGATAACGATCGCCGTATCACCGGTCTGGATCAGTGCGGAATCACCGATCTCGGCAGCCGGCAGGTTGGAAGCGTCGATCTTGATGACGCCGATATCCGTCTTTTCATCTGTGCCGATCATTTCAGCGGAATATGTTCTTCCGTCATACAGCGTGACATTGATGCTCAGCGCGTTTTCAATGACATGGTTGTTTGTAATGATATAGCCGTCATCCGAGATGATGACACCGGAGCCGGCAGCCTGTGATCTGTAGCTCTGCTGTCCGAAGAAGCCGAAGCCGTATCCGGTCTGTTCGATCTCTACAACGATCTCAACGACACTGGGCTGTGCTTTGGCAGCGATGTCACGGATCGACATATCACCGGACGGTACTGTGATGACTGCACTCTGCTGTGACTCTGTTTCTTCCTCAACAGGCGTATCAACTGTTTCCTGTTCTGCTTCATCAATGAATCCGGGCACTTCTTCCTCGGTCTTCTGACCGAATGTTCTGAATGCCAGGTATCCGCCGCCGAAGCCGCTTGCCAGACCGACCACACCGGTCAGCAGGGCAGTCAGCAGAGGACGTGATTTCTTCACGATGACCTGCTGTACCACAGGTTCCTGTACTCTGGGTTCCGGTTTGACCGGTTCAGGAATGGCTGCTTCTTTGACGGGTTCTTCATGGACCGGTTCAGCGGGCTGAGCTTCTTCTTGTACTTCAGGCGCAGCTTCTTCATGAACCTCAGGCTGTGCTTCTGCAGCTTCTTCCGCAGCTGTTTCTTCCTGCTGTGCAAGTACCGGAACAGGCGGAATGACCAGTGCCGGTTCTTCAGGTGTGTCTTCACCGGGCACTTCCGGAAGAACGATCTTTTCTTCGGGAGTTGCTGTTTCTGCTTCCTCAATGACCGGAAGCTCGGGCAGGGGCGGCAGTGTTTCTTTGGCCTCTGTGTTCAGGTCCGATTCCAGCTGTTCACGGAAGGAAGCGATGTCTTCAGCGATCGAGTCAAGGGACTGCCCATCTTCCACTGCTGCATCATCCTTTAATTCTTCTTTGATATCTTCTGCCATACTCTCTGTATGTTCTTTGATCTGTTCAGCGTGATCCAGGACTTCGCTGACTGTATTCTCTGCAGCCTGCACGACAGTTTCCTGTGATTCAGCAGGAGTGACAGAGCCTGTTGTTTCTTCATTTGGATTTTTATTCAGTTCACTCATATTCTTAAGCTCCTTTCTGCTTACATCTGTAATATAGTTTTGCAATGTGAATTTACTGTGAACACACGGTAAATTTTAGATTAACTTAATCTCTCAGGAACAGTCCGCAGCCCATGCCGGCAAATCCGCCGATGATATGCGTCAGCTGTGAGATGTTGTCATGCACCGTGAAGCCTGTCCAGACCTGTTCGGTAATATAGATGACGCTGACAACAAGCAGTGTGACAGGGATCGTACCCGACTTAGAGGATGTGATGCTGGACAGCAGGATGAATGCGAATACCAGACCGCTTGCGCCTAATAGGGCGGTATGGGGACTGATCAGGACATGCAGCAGTCCGGTGACGACGGACACGACTGCCATGATCTCCAGCAGTGTCTTACTGCCGTATTTTTCCTCCAGCATCGGTCCAAGCACAAGAAACAGCATCATGTTGTTCGCGTAGTGCGAGAAGTCTGAATGCCCCAGCGTATGCGTCAGAAGACGCAGGTAGAACAGGGGGTCCGCAAAGGAAGTGCGGTAGATGCTGAAGTATCTCGTCAGCAAGCCTCCTGTCAATGTATTGATCACAAGCACGATCATGCTCACTGCCGCAAAGGACAGGACGACCGGTGAATTCCATACGATCTT
>CAMOPG010000026.1:0-22732 GCA_946622165.1 uncultured Erysipelotrichaceae bacterium | reverse complement strand
CCGTCATGGGATATGCTGACATCGATCTCCGGATGATCTTTGACATAGGGTCTTCCGGATGGCTCATGCAGGATGGCGTAATTCAGGTAGTTCCTGTCCTGGGTGGCCTTGAATATTGCTTCTTTGGCTGCGAATCTGCCGGCAATGTATTCTTTTCTCCGGCTGTCCGCAGTATATACAGCAAGTTCCTGACGTTCTTCTTCTGTCAGAACCATTTCAATGAATCTCTTGTTATTCAGGTCGATCCGTTCAACGGATACTACATCGATTCCGATCATGAGACCATTTTAGCAGAGATCTGCTCCGGCTGAAACTGTCTGTACGATCAGAGGATGGGGATGCGGATCGTGCATTCTGTCAGCGGGTATGCGGAACATGCATGGACGAATCCGAATTCCTTGTCGGCCATGCGTCTGCCATCGCCTTCCGCCGGAACGAACACATCTCCGTCCAGAACCTGGCATCTGCAGAATCCGCAGGCACCGCTTCTGCATCTTGTACGGTTTTTGATGCCGGCGCGTTCCAGTGCCACTGCGAAGGGTTCCAGTGAAGATGCTTCAATGATATCTTCCTGTATGCCTCTCATGACATGAAGTCTGAATGTCTGAGGCTTGAAGTCCTGCGGGTAGCCTTCCGCTGAGGCAATGTCTCTGGGTGCACCGAACACTTCCATACGTACACGTCTGGAAGGAACGCCCAGCTTGTCAAGCTCGCCTTTGACAAAGTGATACATTGCCAGAGGTCCGCATACAAAGTATGTTGTATCTCCTTTGGAGTATTTTCTGATGAGTTCTGCTGTCAGGAATCCCTTTTCTCCGTCATATGCTTCATCACCGGAAATGACATTGACGAAATGCACTTTATCGGACCTGATCGCTTTCAGCTGTTTTTCCAGAATGATGTCTTTCGTGGACACGGAACCGTACAGGATCGTCAGATCGATGTCCAGGGTGCCGTGTTCGATCTCTTTGGCCATGGAATAGAAGGGCGTGATGCCGCTTCCTCCGGCAAGGGCAACGACATTGCGGCTGTCGCGGAGAGGTTCGTAATAGAACTGTCCGAAGGGCAGATGTGCTGTAAATGTATCGCCGGCTCTGACATTTTCATAGAACCAGCATGACGCAAAACCGACTCCCGGTCTGCCGTTTCTGACTGTGATCTCGAAGAACGGATGCTCGCCTGTGCGCGCTTCAAACGGAGCACTGCAGATCGAATACGGACGGGTCGTCAGCGTATCCCCGATCTTCAGATCGATCGAAACATACTGGCCGCACTGGAAGGGCGGAAGGACATCTCCCTGGTCTGCTTCGAATGTATATTTTCTGGCTGTGGGAGAAACATCTTCCACCTTGGTGACTTTGATATGCGTTGTGTCCGGATGAAGCTCACGTGCGACATCATTGATCGGATCGCGGAAGACAGCAGTTTCGGAACCGCTGCTGATGAGTTCACGGCGTGCCTTGACGACACGGGAGGAACCGAGAACATCCTGCAGAAAACCATTGATCTTCATTTTATTTTGCCTCCTTCTTCATCTCTTCCAGGATCATTTTTGCGGCGATCTTGCCGTTGTTGATGTTGCATGCCATGCCATCGCCTACCAGCTGATGGCTCGCGCATCCGACCAGGCCTTTGATCCACATTTCCTTTTCAACATCCTCCAGTCTTGCGACAACGGAGTTGTTCATGGAATGCTGGTAGCCGTAGATGCCGCCAAGATATGATTTCGCATAATGAGCGATCGTCATCGGAGATTCGATCTCGATCTCTTCGATATGTTCCAGCAGATCGACGCCGAGATATTCCGAAACCTGTTCGATCATCTGCTTCGCAACAGAGCGCTTCATGTCCTGATATTCATCAGCTGTAATATCCATGAACGCTTCCGGCAGAGGCAGGAATGTGATGGAAAGCGATGTCTTTCCTTCCGGTACTGCATCGGGATTTGCGTAGTTCAGACAGATGGTCGTCAGATTGGACCAGTTCCCGAGCTTTCTGCCCTGTTTCCAGAAGACGTCCGTATCAAAGGGAATATTGCTGGAGAATACGGAATAATCATTGATGTTGAGCTCTTCCGGCCGCTTGTCCAGCTGCATGACGACACTGAATGTCGTAACGCCCATCGGCATTGCATTGGCATACTTTCTTGCCATGACAGGAACTTCTGACTGCGGCTCGATCATCTTCGCATATACGACATTCGGATAAGGTGCGCTGGCAATGTAGTCACAATGGATCTCATCTCCACGCTTTGTTCTGACGCCGTATACATGATTGTTTCTGACAAGGATCTTTTCAACATCCTGGCAGTATTCATACTGCACGCCGAGCTCTTCGCATCGTTTTGCCATTGCGGCGGACATCTCGTGAGAGAATCCTTTCGCAACAAAACTGCCGCCGAGCAGGTAGTCGGCCATCAGGAAGGAATAGATCGTGAACGGGAGCGTGCTGATCGGCTGACCGACATAGATCCAGTAAGCAGACAGGATATGCTTGACGTCATCGGACAGATGGAATGCCTTGTCCATGACTTCCTGTGCGCTGTAGCCTGCTGTCTTTGTCAGCGGTTCATGCTTCAGCAGCAGAGTCAGCTTGGATGCTGTGTTTTCGTTCAGGAAGAGCACGGATTCATAAACGCTCTTGCATGTTTCCAGAAGACGGTTGACCTCGTCTCTTGAACCCGGATACTGCGCTTCGATCTCATCAGCTGCGATCCAGGTGCCGTCATCCCTTCTGCCGGGGTGGATGACGATGTCAATGCTGTCTTTGGGTGAGAGCAGTCTGTAAGCTTCGGGCACTCTCAGCCAGTTGATCCTGACGCCCATCTCATCCAGGTACTGACGGATGAACAAAGGACGTTCCTCAGGTCCGATGGACATCATTTCATGCAGAGTCGCTTCCATTTCAATGCCGCTGCGCACGAATGATGTTGCCAGACCGCCGGGCAGATTGTGCCGCTCAAGGATCAGAACGGATTTTCCTTCTGATGCCAGCTTCATGGCACAGCTCATTCCGGCAAGTGCTCCGCCGATGACAATGACATCGTATTTGTCTTTGTAGAAAGCCATGATAACCTCCATATACAGTATGATTGGTTTAACCACCAATATTATAGGAGACCCGCCTCATCGGGGTCAATCATGTCGATTGAACTGAGGGTGCAGTTATGATACTCTTTCTATGTTGCTGAGAGGAAATATATGGATATCGGAGTCATCAAAACACCAACCGTCAGGAACCTTCTTGTCGAAAGAATTGCAGAAATGATCATCAAAGGAGAACTGATGCCCGGTGACCGGCTGCCGACAGAACGTGAACTGGCTGCCCGGACAAAAGTCTCCAAGTCTGCCGTCCATCTGGCCATGGCAGATCTGGAACGCATGGGTTTTGTCGTTACCAACCAGAGACACGGCACATATGTGGCAGACTTTGCGAAAACAGGCAATATCGAAACACTCAACATGATCATCCGGATCAGCGGTGAAAGCTTCGGCGGCAGGCGTATCCAGGACATGCTTGAAATGCGCATGGCGCTGGAAGGAAAAGCGATCGAACTGCTTGCACAGCGCAATGACTGCGACTTATCCGAACTGAAGAACATTCTGGCGGAAGCCGAAGCGTATGTGCAGAGTGAGCGCGTGATCCCCAATCAGCTTGCAAAGATCTTCTTCAGGTTCCATCATCAGGTCTGCGTCAGTTCCGGCAACTTTATCCTGCCGCTGCTGTTCAACTCATTTGATTACGTCACCCTGACATTCTGGGAACGTGCGATCCGCAGTCTTGGTGCTCCTGTATGCACGGAACTGCTGCACGGCATGTATGACACACTGGAGCAGCGTGATCCCGAAGCCAGCAAACAATATCTGCTGAAAGAATTTGAACAGTTCCTGAACACGGAACGATCCGAATAATAAAACAACAGGCTGCCGTCCGGCAGCCTGTGTGCTTGTTTAAGGGAAAGATCAGAAGAAACGGTCTACGAGTTCTCTGGAGTACTCAGCTGTTTCATCCATGTCACCGAAGGACATGATCTCACCGGCATAATATGTATCATACTTGCCCTGCATTGCTTCGACCTTGTCATACCAGCCGTCAGCGTAGTCTTTTGTGAAGACATGCGGGAAGTAGTACCAGGACTTCTCATTGACAACAGCGGATGCGGGGTTGCCCATATCCTGCAGATCGCACAGTACAGTCTGTTTGCACTGTTCATAAGGGATCTCAGGCTTGTCCTTGTGCTTTCTGAGCGCATATGTTGTGATGACCTGGTTGACTTCATCTCTCCATCTTCTGTAATAGACCATCAGATGACCGTAGCGTTCCGGTGTCATGTTGTCAAATACATAGTAGGAGATCTCCGGATGATCTTCCGGCTTTGTTTCGACTGCGAGAACATCATAGCGTTCGTAGTCGATCTTGGAGAAGAAGTTTTTCTCGTCTTCACGTGCGTCAGCGTATTCAGGGAAGAACTGCAGAGGTGCAGTAACGATCAGCTTGTCATATTCTTCAACTGCTCCGTTGACTGTAATATATACCTTGCCGTCTTTTCTTTCGACTTTTGTGATGTCGCTGTTGAGGCGTGCATGGTTCTTCAGCTTGGCATTCAGGGATTCCCAAATGAACTGTGTTCCTTCCTTCCATGTCCAAAGGTTGATGTTGACAAAGTTCATCGTTGTCTGGAAATCGAGGTATTTCAGAACGTATGCTGCAGGGATTTCATCAAAGTAGCCGTATCCGAATGATGTGAAGGGGCCGATCCAGATCTCCTGAACCAGGTCAACGCCGTTCAGCTTGCAGAAATCTTTGAAGGGAAGCGCCAGGTCTTTCAGGTTCGGGTTTTCACCGGATACCTTTTCACGGCCCGGAGTAACAGCATAGCCGTCATAACGGCCCTGGGCAACGCCTCTGTGCCCGTTGACATCATATCCCTTGTATTTTGTTTCGAGGAGTTCAGCGAACTTCTTCATCTGGTTCTTCATCTTCAGCAGATGAGGAGCTCTGAGGATGTTGGCTTTCGGGTTGAACGGTTCGATGACTTTGCCGTGCTTGTCCTTGTAGTTGCGGTTCAGCTTCGGTCCGTCATGTGTGATGCCGCAGAATTCTTCAACGTCATGTACTGCATAGTAGGAAGGCACGCCCATGATAGCACCCATCTCATAACGTCTGCCGTTATAGTGAGGGGAATGGCATTTGCCGCCGACATGATCGTTTCTTTCCAGGATCGTATAGTTCTCGTATCCCTTCTGTTCGAGGTACATACCTGCTGACAGACCTGCAGGACCGGCACCGATAATGGCGATCTTGATGTTTTTGTCCATTATATTCTTTCCTCCGATAAATTGGTTAAACCACCATAAGAATTATAGAACGGTTTGTTAAATTTTGCACGAATATGTTATCATCTTTTCAGAGGAACCGGATATGACAATCAGATACAGGGATTTTGAAGACCTTCTGATCAGACAGGCTGAGCATCATGGAACCAGGACCGCATTTCTGAAGGATGGTCCTGAGCGTATTACATACGGACAGTTTTATCAGGATGTCCTGGCATGCCGCGACAGGTATGCCGAAGAATCCTTTACCTGTCTGGGTATTCTGGCAGACGGAAGCTATGAATGCATCCTGGCGCTGTTTTCGGCTGTGCTTGCCGGAAAACAGATCGTCATGCTGGACAGACAGATGAGCCCGGAACAGCTGATCCCGCTGATCGCATATACGGACATTGATCAGCTGTGGGGAGAAGAAACGGTCGTGTCCGCGTGCAGGGATGCGCTGACTGTCGGCGTCAGAGATGGTGCCGGGAAGATCCTCTTTTTTACGAGCGGCACAACAGAACGTGCTAAGGCAGTCGTGCTGAGCGATGCATCGCTGATGCAGAGCGCTTATAACGGAAGCTGTATGCTGGAGCTTAAGGAGGATGACATCCTGCTGAATGTACTGCCGCTGTCACATGTATTCGGATTTGTATGCGGTTTGCTGTGGGGACTGTCCTGCGGGGCATGCGTTGCGCTTGGCAGAGGCCCGCGTCATTACATTGATGACTGCAGTTATTTCCGGCCGACTGCCGTCTCGCTGGTTCCCAGTCTGCTTGGATTCCTGCTGCAGCACCGTCTGCTGAATGAGGAACTCGGGCTGATCCTGGTCGGAGCAGGACCGTGCAGCGAGCAGCTGATATCTGCTGTCAAAGAGAAGGGGATCCGTCTTGCCTGCGGCTATGGTCTGACGGAAACAAGCTCCGGCGTTGCGATCAGCACATCCGGTGATCCCGGTGCGATGGCAGTCTGCCCGGATGATACGATCGTCCTTGCGGATGACGGAGAGATCCTGATCAGTGCGCCGACATGCATGATGCAGGGTTACTACAAGCGTGAAGCGGATACGGAAGCCGTTCTGAAAGACGGAATCCTGCATACAGGGGATCTCGGAAAATTTGATGAAAACGGGCTGCTGCATATTACCGGAAGGAAGAAAGAGATCCTTGTTCTGCCGGACGGCACAAAGATCTTCCTGCCGGAATATGAAGCAACGATCAGAAATACACTGCATACAGATGATGTATGCCTGGTGCTCAGGAACAGCAGGCTTGTGCTTGTCCTGGGCAGGACCGATATGAGCAGTGAAGCAGTCAGTGAAGCGCTGCGGGAAACGATGAAGCAGGTTCCCAGAGGACACCGTTTCACGGATGTGATCATACTGGGTCATGAACTGCCGAAAACTGCAACAGGCAAGATCCGACGCTGGGAAGTCGGGAAGGAGATTGAGAAATGACAAGAGAAGAAGTACTGGAAAAAGCCAGAAAGATCATCCGTGACAATGTGCCGGATATGTTCGGCGAGGAACTGGAAGAAACGACTGTCCTGAATGAAAAGGGAAATGTGGACTCCATGGGATTCATTCTTGTCCTGACAAAGCTGGAAGGCGAGCTTGGCTGCAGGATCCCGGACAGTGAGTGGGATAAAATATCCACGCTTGGCGACCTCGCAGATCTGGCAATGAAATATATGCCTGAGGCAGCGGAATGACATATTCCGTCCGGTATACACTGAAAAACAAAGATGTAAACCTGCACAGAAAGCTGAGAACTTCAGCGCTGTTTGAGCTTCTTCAGGAAGCCTCCATCGCACATACGGAAGAACTCGGGATGGGCAGGGAAATGACCCTGGACCGAGGCTTTCTCTGGGTGGTGCTTCAGCAGCGCGCAGACATTGCACGGATGCCGGAATACGGTGAGACGATCACCATTGAGACATGGCCGGGCGCAACGATGCATGTGCTCTTCCCCCGTTATTACCGGGTGAAGGATGCGCATGATGAAGTCCTGATCACTGGCAGCGCGGTATGGGCGCTTCTGGATGAGCAGACGCGCCGTATGATCTTTCCTGACAGGAACGGCATCGTCATCGAAGGGGAAACAACAGGCTATGAGATCGATCTGCCCCTTCCCCTGAAGCGCGCTGAAACGGATCATCAGGATTCATATACGGTCCGGTTCTGCGATTGTGATCTGAACGGGCATATGAACAATACGCATTACTTTGATCTGTGTGAAAATCTGCTGGAACATCCCTCACAGGGAAAGGACCCTGTGAGGATCGTGACGGAATATGCGCAGGAAGCCAGATACAGTGAGGATATCATGGTGAACTGGATGGAAACCGAAGACAGCGCTGTGATATACGGGGATACGAAAAAGACGTGTTTCCGCATGCGTTTTGATTATTAAGATGCACTATGACACCAATGAGCCTGCTGAAAAAAATATGAGCGCTTACATACATGTGATATAATATCTCCAGGAGGAATTTTAATATCATGAGAATCGTTGTTAATGCTTTCCTGAAGAAAAAGGAAATCAAGGAGATCCTTGCTAACAGTGCTAATCCTAAATACGAATTCATCGGCGAAAAAGGCGCTGATATGGAGTATGAGGCAACTGATGTTGACGGAAGCGCAGGAGATCTGCTGAAAGCTACAGAAAAGCTGATCAAGGCTCAGCCCTGGGCTGCTGCACTTGTATTCCGTGTCATTCAGAAAGGCCAGCTTTTCAAAGGCCAGAAGATCTGAGCGGACAGAACAGAGAGTATTCTCTGTTTTTCTTTTGCCTGCAGGGGCAAGTGTTGTCTGACAGTGATGATCATATGTTAGAATTAGGTTAGTCAATAAAGGAGAGTTGAATCATTTATGTCATTTCCGAAAGGTTTTTTATGGGGCGGCGCAACAGCTGCCAATCAGTTTGAAGGCGGATGGAATGAAGGCGGAAAGGGACCCGGCGTCCCCGATCATATCCGCGGCGGTACGGTAAGCGCACCGCGTCTGTGGGATAGAGAGATCGATCCGAACGTATATTATCCTTCTCATCAGGCTGTTGATTTCTATCATTTCTACAAAGAAGACATTGCGCTTTACGGTGAAATGGGCTTCAAATGCTTCCGTCTTTCCGTGAACTGGTCCAGGATCTATCCCAACGGGGACGAACTTGAACCGAACAAGGAAGGTCTGGAATTCTACCATAATGTTTTTGCAGAATGCAGAAAATACGGTATTGAACCGCTGGTAACGATCTCTCATTATGAGCTTCCCTGGGGACTGAGCGTTAAGTACAACGGTTGGACCGGCAGAGAAGTCATTGACTGCTATGTCAGATATGCAACAACACTCTTCAACGAATATAAAGACGAAGTAAAATACTGGCTGACATTCAATGAAATCAATATCGGCGCCCAGTCATTCGGCCGCATCATGTCGCTCGGCATGCAGGGGGAAGACGGACAGCCGATGTTCAAGATGAATGAAACACCGGAAGAAGCTTCCGACAGATTCACAGCTCTGCATCATCAGTTTGTCGCAAGCGCGAAAGCTGTTGTCATCGGTCATGAGATCAATCCTGAATTCAAGATCGGTCTGATGATCGCCGGTTCCATGGCATATCCGTATACACCGAATCCGCTGGATGTAAAGGAAACACAGGATAAGATGAATATGTCCAACTGGTTCTGCGGTGATGTGCAGGTCAGAGGACACTATCCGTATTATGCGAAGAGATATTTCCGTGATCACAACATCACAGTACGCACAGAGCCTGGTGATGATGAGATCCTGGCAAAGGGCACGGTCGACTTCTACAGCTTCTCCTACTACATGAGCAGCTGCGCATCCGTAGACCCGGAAGCACTTAAGGGTGCAGGAAATATGTTCACCGGTATCGTCAACCCGTATCTGAAGGCTTCTGACTGGGGCTGGCAGATCGACCCGATGGGACTGCGCATCTATCTGAATGAAGTATACGGCAGATATGAGATCCCGCTGTTCATCGTAGAAAACGGACTTGGCGCAAATGACGTCAGAGCAGAGGACGGAAAGTTCCACGATGATTACAGGATCAACTACCTGAGAGACCATATCAAGGCTATGTCTGAAGCAATCGATGACGGTGTTGAACTCATGGGATATACGATGTGGGGCTGCACAGACCTCGTATCCGCATCCACAGGTGAAATGAAGAAGCGCTACGGATTTGTCTATGTTGACAGGGACAATGACGGAAACGGCGACTTCCACCGTGAAAGAAAAGACTCCTTCTTCTGGTACAAGAAGGTCATCGAAACAAACGGCGAAGATCTTGACTGAGCATACGGGGCTGCGGCCCCGTTTTAATCTGCCATGAACAGCTGCACACGAACTGGTCAGAATCAGGAAACAGTGCAATGATATACAGGGAAACAGGAAATGAGTATGAAGGTAGTGCTGATCGATGGTGAAAACGGTGGATCAATGAAACGATGCGCGGAATATCTTGCGCATGAAGGGATCTTATCTGAGATCCTGGTCCTGCAGGATGAGATACAGGGATGCGTGGCATGCGGAAAATGCTATAAGCAGTCACGCTGTATTTTTCATGATGAGATCAACCGGCTCCTGGATCATGCGGATGAATATGACGGGATGATCGTTTCCGCAAATGTTTATTACGGAAAACCCGATGACAGGGTGCTTCGCTTTCTGGAACGTCTGTTCCGATGCGATCCGGCAGTATGGGCACTGAAGCCTGCCGCATATGTTTTGTCTGCCAGAAACAGCAGTTCTGCGCATGCGGAGGAACTTCTGGCAGGATCATTCAGGGAAATGATCATTTCCGGGTGCTGTACAGTGCGGCCGAATGCAGAGGCAGACAAAGAAGATTCGCTGCATGATATGTGCAGTGATATGGCGTGGCTCCTGAAATGCATTGATGCAGGAGATAAGGCAGGCATGAAAAAACCTTCCGGATATGTCCGGAAGGATATCAGTTATATGCGATGAAACAAATGATCTGATCAGGCAGCTTCAGCAGCTGCTTTTCTTCTGTATGCCGCAATGACGCAGATGATGACAAGCGCCTGTACAACGGCCATCGTCCAGAGGACGACGTTGTAATTGCCGGTCGCATCGAACATATATCCGATCAATGTTCCGGACAGTGCGCCGATCATGGATCCCATGAATGAGATCACCGGATATCCTTTGGAGTAGTTCTGTGCGCCGAACAGGTCGGAGGCGATCAGTGCGATGCCTACGGAAGAGTTCGCAGCGGAAACCGTGCAGAGGAATGCGCCTGCCTGAAGCGTCAGACGTGCTGATGTAAAGAGCAGGATGAAGTTGGAAATCAGTGACAGGAAAGCTGTGACGATCATTGCCTTGGAATTGCCGAACCGGTCAGCACCTGTACCGTAGATCAGTTTGCAGGATACACTGCCTGCCATCGCTGTTGACAGCAGCAGCGCGCCGAACTGTGAATCAAATCCCTTGGATTCCGCAAAAGCAGGGAAGTGCTGGGTGAACTGAGCGGCAATGCATACCAGGATCGTAAATCCGGCAGCCAGGGCAAATTCGATTGACAGGAAACTGAAATGCGGTGCACGTCCTCTGATGACATGAGTCGGGTTTTCCTTCAGGTACTTCTCATATTCTTCCTGTCCGTATGCTGTCATGGACGAATCCTGCGGCCGCAGTGTGAACGGGAAGAGCAGGGCAGGCAGGTTGAACAGGACGATCGCTGCGGCTACAGCCAGGAATCCGGTCCGCCATCCTGCGCTCTGAATAATACCGGTGAACAGGGATGAAAGGATCAGTGCCGGAACACCTGAGAACGTCATGGCAATGCTGGTGAATACGCCGTGGGATTTGCGGAACCAGTTGTTGATCAGCGTTGTGACTGTGACAAATCCGCAGATCCCGCAGCCCAGACCGCGCAGTGCGCAGAGCAGGTACAGCGGAAACAGGGAATTGCAGAGTGAGAACATTGCTGTGGAACCGGCCATGAGTATCGTGGCCGCAAACAGAAGCGGCTTCAGTGATTTCGGCTTGATGATATGCGGTGTGATCATTCCCATTGAGGACGAGGCGACACTGAAGATCGAACTCATCATTGCGACAGAACCGCGTCCCACTCCGAACTCAGCTGCGATCGGGGTATAAAACAATCCGTTGGTGTTAAAACAGATACCGACTGCACTTGCGGCAAGTCCGCATGAGGCTGCCAGTACCATCCAATACTTACTGCTCATCTTCATAGCATAATACCTTCTTGTTACGCTCAAATTGTAAACGAAAACGGGAAAAAGAAAAGAAGCAGGCGCTGAACTTTGCCTGCTTCGGTACTTTTGTGTCAGATCAGGAAGTATTTCAGTACAAACAGTACGGCAAGTACGTACATAAGTACCGACATCTTTTCTGTTTTGCCTGTCAGCAGATGCAGAACGACGTAGGAAATGATGCCGAATGCAATACCTTCGGAAATACTGTATGCGAAGCCCATCATCGTAATGCAGATGAAGCAGGGGATCGCATCTGTCATATCTGCCCAGTCGATATCGCGGATCTGCTGCATCATGAGGAATCCGACGACGATCAGCGCAGGTGCTGTTGCAAAGGAAGGAATCGTCAGGAACAGCGGTGACATGAACAGAGCTGCCAGGAAGAGAACACCTGTTACGCAGCTGACCATACCTGTACGTCCGCCTTCGGAGATACCGGAGGATGACTCAACGAATGTTGTGATCGTGGATGTGCCAAGGCATGCGCCCAACGTTGTGCCGATCGCATCAGCCAGCAGTACCTGCTTGATGCCGGGAAGCTTTCCGTCTTCATCCAGCATATCTGCTTTGGAAGCACAGCCGATGACTGTTCCCAGTGTATCGAAGATATCGACGAACAGGAATGCCAGCATCATGACCACGAAGTCACCGAAATGCTCGCCGATGAATCCGAAGTCAAATTTGAACATTGTTGATGACATGGATGCCGGTGCAGAGAAGACAGACGACGGAATGAGGGAGTAGAATCCGAGTTCCGGATTCGGTACATACAGTCCGACGAGCTGGCAGACGATGCCGAGCAGCCATGTTGCGAGAATGCCCAGCAGCATATATCCTTTGACGCCTTTGATGAGCATGTATGCTGTGATGATGACGCCGATCATTGCCAGGAGAACGGTAATGCCTTCCGTAAAGAATGTGCCTGTTTCCAGAGATGCCTTGAAGGAGAACAGACTGACCAGTGTTGCGCCGTCTACGATAATGTGGGCGTTCTGGCATCCGATGAAGGCAATGAACAGTCCGATACCGCAGGATACTGCGATCTTGAGCGTCTTGGGAATGGAATTGAAGATCGCTTCACGGACATTGGTAAGCGACAAGACGATGAAGATCAGACCTTCACACAATACAGCGGTCAGCGCGACCGGCCATGAGTAGCCCATGGATCCGCAGATCGTATAAGCGAAGTAAGCGTTCAGGCCAAGTCCGGCGGACAGTGCGAACGGCTTGTTTGCCAGGAGTGCCATTGCAAAGCATGCGATTGCGGAAGATACAGCAGTAGCGGTAAAGACAGCGCCGCTGTCCATGCCGGAAGCGCTCAGAATATTCGGGTTTACAGCCAGGATATAGACCATGGTCATAAATGTAGTGAGGCCGGCAGTGAGCTCAGTACGGGTATTCGTACCGTTCTCTTTCAGTTTAAACAGATTTTCAAACACAGGATCGTTCCCCTTTCATTGATATGCATCAGTGCAGGCTTCTCATATCCCCCTGATAACGAACAGGATGCGCTGCACCAATGTAAGAATAATCACTATTATATGCTAAATACGGGAAAAGAATTCAAGAATCATACGATGTATTTGAATGTCTGTTATCTGCGGAAGATGAGGAACAGATTATAATGAAGGTAAGCATAAGGAATTTTGAAAATCATGGAGGCATAGCTATGAGAAATCATGAAGTTACGGTATCTCAGTTTCTGCTGGACAAAAACGGTGAGATCGCCGAGCCCGGATGGGCGCGCTCACAGGTTTGGAGATACAGCAGGGACATGATCAAGGCAAACAAGCTCAGAGTGAAGGAATGGGATTATTATCTGATCGCATCAAAAGACTTCGCACTGGCACTGACCGTGTCTGACGACGGCTATATCGGGCTGCAGTCCGTATCGCTTCTGACGTTCGGCGGAACACCGTGGGAACATACGGAAACGGTATTGAACCTTTTCCCGATGGGAAAACAGAAAATGCCTGCATCTTCACGCCAGGGGGATGTCGTATTTGATAACGGACGTCTGAGCATCCGCTATGAGCTCAGCCCGGGACAGCGGCATATCAAATGCAGTTTCAAACAGTTCAACGGAGACAAAGACCTGAAATGCGATGTGATCCTGCATGAAGATCCGAATGATGACAGTATGGTCATCGCAACGCCCTGGAATGAGAAGCATGCGTTCTACTATAATCAGAAGATCAACTGCATGCCGGCGGAAGGAACCGTGGAATATGACGGGCATACCTATCGGTTCGATCCGGAACATGATTTCGGAACACTGGACTGGGGCAGAGGCGTCTGGACATATGACAATACATGGTACTGGGGCAGCGGCAATGCCAGGATCGACGGGCACAGGTTCGGCTTCAACCTGGGCTATGGCTTCGGCAATACATCTGCCGCAACGGAAAATGTCATATTCTGGGACGGCAAGGCGCATAAACTGGACGATGTGAAGTTCTGCATTCCCAACGACAACGGACCGGATCCCCTGAACGGCACGGGAGAACAGGTCAGGCCGGGCATGTCAGGAGATATGGATTCTCCGGAATACATGAAAGAGTGGACATTCACATCATCAGACGGCAGATTTGAGGCAGTGTTCCGGCCGGTGCTTGACAGGAGTGCCAAGATCGACCTGAAGGCGATCATTTCCGACCAGCATCAGGTGTTCGGCCTGATGAGCGGCACAGCCGTTCTGGATGACGGAACACCCGTTGAATTCAAGGACGTGCTCTGCTTTGCCGAAAAAGTACACAATCAATACTGAGGTGAGAACATGAAAAAAACACTGCTTGCAGGGACCTATACGGAACAGGGAAGCCGTGGCATCTACCGGTTCGGATTTGAAGACGGCGTGCTGTCGGAAGCACAGCTGTTTGCGGAAATACAGGACCCGAAATATATCTGTACAAACGGCAGACTGACCGCCGCGGTCGGGACATGGAACGGCAGGTCCGGAGCGGCCGTGCTGGATGAAAACGGACAGATCATTGACTGCAGGGTATTTGAAGACAGCCCGTCCTGCTATATCACCTGGGTCAAAGACAGACTGTATTGCGCCAATTACCATGCCGGACACTTTACGGTGCTGGAATACCGTGACAGGCATCTGGAAGTGATCCGCACTGTTGAGATCCGTGAAAAGGCCGGCTGTCATCAGGTGATCGTCACGGATGACAGGATCCTTGTGCCATGTCTGTTCCTGGATGCCGTCAAAGTGTTTGACCATGAACTGAACGAACTGCCGCAGATCTCTTTCCCGGAGGGAACCGGACCCAGGCACGGCATCATGACGAAAGACGGAAAGCATCTGTATCTTGTTTCCGAGCTCAGCAATGAACTGTTTGAGATCGAAACACAGCACTGGACCATTCAAAGGCATATGAGCGTGCTGCCGGAAGGGAAAACACATATGAAGGACAGCGCAGCCATCCGGCTCAGTGAAGACGAACAGACGCTCTATGTATCGACCCGCACACTGGATGTGATCTCCGTCATCGACATCGCTTCATTCACATTGAAGCAGTGCGTGCCTTGCGGCGGCAAACATCCCAGAGATATTTACAGACTCGGACAATGGTTATTGTCCGCCAACCGTTTTTCCGATACGGTATGCTGTTTTGCGCTGAATGAAGACGGCACGATCGGTGAAATGACCGGCAGCACAGATATAATCCAGGCAGTCAGCCTGGATGTCATGGAGTGATCGTATGGTCTCGGTCAATGTTTATGAACGTTATTACAGGGCGGAATGCCTGTATAACGGAATCATGCGGCATGGCGCCAAGGCAGTTCTCCTGTATGAGTCTGAAGAAGGCTCTTACAGCTATACGGCACAGCTGATCTTCTTCCCGCATAACGATCCGGAGGATTATGGCGTTACTTATGACGCATTCTTTACGGAAACACTTCTGGAAGGAAAAGGCAGAAGGTCAAAGAAAAAAGAAGCGGAACTGCTGGAACATCTGCAGGAATGCTGTGACAGACTTGCCGCACAGGCAGGCGGGACGGTATTCTGGGAGGAACCGCTCACACCCGAACGAAGAGGATAAATAAAACAGGCACCGTATGCGCGGTGCCTGTCGTGCGTTCTGCTTATTTCTTGCCCATCAGAAGGCTTGCAAGATTCATCAGAGAGCTGAGATTTCCTGCAGAGGATGTGTTCTGAGCATTTGTATTGTTTCCGTTCAGGCTGAAGACCTGTCCATAACCGTTGTTGGCGGGAGCTGCTGTCTGCTGTCCTGCAGCTGCTGTCTGACCTGTCAGCTGTGACATCAGCTGTCCCATCTGCTTGGCATTCAGCGTGATGTTCTGGGCAGCCTGTGCCTGTGTGATCTGAACAGTGCCGCTGCCGAGCATGGACATGATCTGAGCAAGCTGGAGGCCTGTCAGGGTAACTGTCTGCTTGGAAGATGTATAGACTTTTCCGCCGAGCTGGTTCAGCATCTGCTTCAGCTGCTCGCCGTTCAGCGTTACGGACTGCTTTGCCTGTGCCTGTGTGATCTTGAGCTGTTCTTTCGTGAACATCTGCATGATCTGTGCCAGCTGCATGCCGGTCAGCTCAACAGTCGTATTTGCGGAAGTTGTCTGCGTCTGCTGCTGTGCCTGAGTGCCGCCGAACAGGCTGCCAAGCAGTGAGCCTGTGCTGTTCTGCTGGGGCTGCTGTGCCTGCTGAGCTGTCTGTCCGCCGCCCAGCAGTGCGGAAAGCAGACCGCCTGTAGGGCTGCTCTGCTGAGCACTTGTGTTATTGCCGGAAGCCGACTGCAGCATGTTCATGACTGCGAGCAGGTCATTGGCATCCAGCTTGCCATCCAGCAGTGCACCGATGCCGGAAGCTCTTGTGACACCGTCTGCCTGGCTGCTGAATCCGCCGGTCAGCTTCATCAGGTTCTCTGCATCGATCTGGCCTTCTGCACCGAGATACAGCTTCATGATGTTGTTCTCGGAAACCTGTCTTGTGACCTCGGATACCTCGCTGTCACTCAGCTTCTCATCTGCCAGGATGCTTCTGACAACACCTTCTGTGCCTTCTTTCAGCATGTCGTTCATTTTGGAAGGATCGGATGCCAGGGTACTCAGTACCTTGGTGACATTATTATTCTTTTCGCTCATTGTAAACTACCTCATTTCTTACCAATATTTTGACATTCAAACACCCGAAAGTACAGCAAATATTCAGCGGAATACAGGGTCTTCGCTTTATAATAAGGAACATACAGAAGCAGGAGGATTTACTATGACTGATATGCTTGCCAGATACAAGGCTGCTGAAAAGCTTGTTCCCTGGAATACGAAACATGCTGTTCTCAACGGCAAACCGACAGCGAAACCGCTGGACGATTCGCATTTTTACTGGGCAAAGGAAGTGCGCGAAGGTGAAGATGTTCACTCCGTATTCCGCAAGGTCAGTACTGTTGACGGGACTGAAGAGGATCTTTTCGATCATGCGAAGCTGTGCGGTCTGCTGTCGGCAGATCATATCCCGTTCGCTTCCTGCAAAGTCAAAGACGGGAAACTGGAATTCACATATGAAGAATATGATTATGCGTACGATCTGAATGAGGAGACCCTGGAGAAAAAGGGGTATCATCAGGAACGCGCGGTTTCTGTTTCTCCCGATCAGACAAAGGAGATCTTTGTCAGAGATCATGATCTGTGGATCAGGGACTGCCTGAACGGAAAAGAAACAAGGATGACATTTGACGGCGTCAAAGATTTTGAATACGGCAAATGCGCTGAATACAGCGGATATATTACCGACCGTGTCAAAGGAAAGCCGGAAATGCCCGGCGTGCTGTGGGCACCCGATTCAAAGCATTTCCTGACATTCAAGCTCGATCAGAGAACGGTACCGGAGCTGTATATCATACAGTCCTATGACGAGGAAACAAGGGAAAGCATCCGTCCTCGTCTGCATACATATAAGTGCTCATTCCCGGAGGACAAGGAGATCCCCCTGGCATACTACTGCATGGGCGACGCCGAGGCATGCACGGTAACCATGCTTGACATGGAGCCCCAGCCTGCCGGCGGACCGCTGTTCGGTGAGCACTACGGAATGGCAAAATGGCTGGATGACGGCAGTGCGGTCTATACGACGCTTGTCCGCAGAGGCTGCAAGTCTGCAGCATTCGTCCTGATGACAACGGAAGGTGAAGTCAGGACACTGCTGGAAGAAACGACCGATACGGCGCTGAATATCCGGACACACGGAAATCTGGACGGCTTCAATGATTACTGCGCCAGCAATTTCCTGTCACAGGACAAAAAGACGCTTGTATGGCAGAGCGAACGCGACAATTTTGCGAGACTGTTCCGCTATGACGGGGAAACAGGTGAACTGCTGAATGCCATGACGCCTGCTGACTGCAGTGTCGGCGAACTGATCGCTTATGATGACAGCCATGTTTATTTCTACGCCAGCAATCTTTCCTGCACAAGCGATCCGTATTACCAGCTTGTCTGCAGAACTGCGTATGACGGAAGCGGCTTTGAAGTGCTGACTCCGGAAGACGGCATGCACAGATGCACGATCATCAACGATATGATCATCGATACATGGAGCAGAGTCGACTGTCCGCCTGTGACGAACCTCAGAAAGAAGGACGGCACGATGGTCAGGGAACTGGTCAGCGCAGACATCAGTGACCTGCTTGCCAGAGGCTATATCATGCCGGAGCGCTTTACAGTCACTGCAAGCGACGGTGAAACAACGCTGTACGGCATCCTGATCAGACCGGCAGATTTTGATGAAACAAAGAGCTATCCGTTCATTGACTATATCTATGGCGGCATGCAGTGCTACAACGTTCCGAAAGCATTCGCTTATGAGGGCGCGATCGACGGCAGGGAAATGATGGGCGGACTGGAAGAACTGGCACAGCTTGGTTTCGCAGGCATCATCCTGGATGGTCTTGGAACACCGGGCAGAGGCAAGAAGCTGCACAACATCAGCTATGAAAATATCCATGGCTGTGCCGGATTGAAGGACCATGTCACATCACTGCCGGAGCTGAAGGAGAAATTCCCGTTCCTGGATCTGGACAGAGCTGGCATGTGGGGCAATTCCGGCGGCGGATGCGCGACATCCAGAGCCATGCTGGAATATCCTGATACATATAAGGTCGGCGTATCATCTGCCGGCAACCATGACCAGCGCATGTACAACAACCAGTGGACCGAAACATATTACGGTCTGTACAACAAGGAGATCTACCTGAAGGGCGACAATACCGCGCTGGCAAAGAACCTGAAGGGTCATCTGTATATCGTGCACGGTGCAATGGATGACAATGTTGCCATGTCGCAGTCGATCCGCCTGATCGACGCTCTGATCAATGAAGACAAGGACTTTGATTTCCTGATCCTGCCGCGCACCAACCACAACGTACCGGCAAACCCGTACTTTATCCGCCGCAAGATGGACTACTTTGTCAGATATCTGCTGGAAGAGGAAGTGCCTTCATACAGATTCGTCATGCCGGAGGACTGACATGAACAGGATCACCGAAAGCAGCAGGATCATTGCGGAAAATCTGATCAGTTCGATCATGAAGGACTATGATGCCTGCGGCCTGGCCGCCTGCATCATTGATCACACCGGAACCGTTCAGTATGAGCTTTTCAAGGGAGAGCGTGAGAAGGGCACCGGAAAAGAGATCAATGGTGAGACGATCTTCGGTCTGGCGTCCGTTACCAAATCATTTACGGCACTTGCAGTCATGCAGATGGCGGAGGCAGGCATCCTGTCATTGGATGATCCGGTCTCAAAATACATTCCCGAATTTACAAACAAACATACGGATACCGTGAAGATCAGTCATCTGCTGAGCCATGCGGGAGGATTCTTCCCGCTGCCCAGGATCGTTGTTGATCAGGTCGCGGAGCAGCTCGGCCTGCATGAGGAAACAGACGGAGACCTTGCATACAATGAGGCCCTGGCTGCGGAAGGCGGCCGGCTTGTGGCACAGCGTCTGGATGAACAGACCATGGAACACGGACTGAACGGGAGACCGGGAGAATACCTCAGCTACTGCAATGACGGTTTCGGACTGCTGTCCGAGATCGTCCGCAGATACGGAGGCTGTCCGTCTTTTGCTCAGTACCTGAACGAAAAGGTGCTGAAGCCGATGGATATGAACCGTTCCTTCTGTGATTTCGTGCGTCCTGCAAAGGATGAAAATGCAGCGATGCTGTATGAGAAAAAAGACGGCGTCATGACAGGACACCGGAATTATCATGACAACGCGTTCGTGCTGAACGGGGGCGGTGCCATGAAGTCGACACTGAATGATCTGATAAAATACCTGGCGATGTACCTGAACAAGGGCATCGCTCTGAACGGCAGAGAGATCCTCAGTGATTACAGCGTACGTGAGATGGTAAAAGGACGGATCCCGTACGGACATGAGGGGACCTACGGATACGGTCTGTACACACAGATGATCGGCGGGATGAATGTGCACCAGCACGGAGGATCCCTGCCTGGCGTATCTTCTAATATCGCATTTACCTATGACAATGACTGCGCGGTCATTGTATTGTGCAATACGTCAGGTGTTCCGGTCGCTGTCATCAGCGATGCGCTGCTGAAGATGTATGCCGGCACATCACCTTTGAACAGCAGGGATATCTATGAGCACCCGTGGTCAAGCGAGCTGATCGATGAAGTCTGCGGCACATATTCATCAGGTGAAGGAACATCATTCGAACTGTACAGAAAGAACGATGGAACCGTCGGCATGCGGGATGAAACAGGCGAAAAGCATCTGATCACAACAGGTCCTGAGACAGCTGTTGTCAGGAATCTGTATGCTGACACATTCTGTCAGGTGATCCGCAGCAGACAGCGCGGCGTATATGCGCTGCTGTACGGAAGCAGACTGATTCCTAAGTGCTGAAAAGAAAAATGAAGGTCAGTAATCAAACCGGCCTTCATTTTTTTCTTCCAGTGCCTTGATGACATGATATGTGTATTCACTGTACGGTACACTGATCCCGACTGCAGATGCTTTCCTGATCAGTACGCCGAGGAACATGTCGACCTCTGTCTTTCGTTTCTGATCAAGATCCTGCAGTGTGGACAGTCTTCCTTCAGGCTTCCACTTGCCGTACTGTACATGATCGATGTGAATGCCATAGGCTTCCGCGACACGCAGCACTTCTGCTGCCAGAGCATCGCGCATCCATGCGGCATGTTCGCTGTCCCGGTATGCGCCGGTACCGACATTGAGAACAGCCTGAGGAAGGTTTGCGGAAATATTCAGGGCGTATTTATGCCACTGCTGGGCAATGATATCTTCGCATGCGTGATATGAAAGCGCTGTGCCTTCAAACAGTTCATTCAGTCCGGCAATGCGGATATCCTGTGCAGGACATACGCTTCCGTAATAAATGCCGAAAGCGGACGCCGGATTGAATGTGATCTTTGTGCCGTTATGCTGGGCGGCGACCCTGATGAAGCAGGGAACGACCTGTTCCGGATCGATCACTTCTCCGATGATCTCTTCACTGTCAATGCCGTTCAGCAGGCTCAGAACAGTCGTATGTTCATCTGCGATCACGCGGATGTCATCGAGAATACCCTGAAGAGCAGTGTATTTGACGGATACCATCAGAAGATCAGCCCCGCGCGCTTCTTCCGGTGTTCTGATATCCGGATGGTAAGTTTCTCCCTGGATATTGAGACCTTCTGTCTCCAGACGCGCTTTCCGTGCGCCTGAGGCAATGAAGGAAAAGGTGATCTCTCCGTTTGAGATCTTTGGCAGCAGACAGTAATAGATATATGCGCCGATCGCGCCGGCACCGATCACAGCAACGTTTCTGATCTTCATAGAAAACTCCTGAATACCAACGCATTATAGCAGAGAACATCAGAGACATGCTGAAGAGTGATCATATCTTTACGCGCGGTCAGAACAATTGACTTCTTTTCTGCATGATATTAGGATTGATTCTTGCAGGAAGTCTGATGAGGTGAATGATATGAGCTCTGAAACACATACGCATATTGATGAAAACGGGAATGTGATCACACATACGCATGGTGAAGAACACCATGAACATGGTCATTATCATGATCCGGAAGAAAAGAAAAGACAGCTGAACCGCATCTCCCGTGCGATCGGTCATCTGAATCATGTCAAGGGAATGATCGAGTCGGATGAGGACTGCGCGGATGTGCTGATCCAGCTGGCTGCCGTGAATTCTGCACTGAAGGGACTGGGAAAACAGATCATCAATGAACATATGACACACTGCATTGCCCATGCCATTGAAGACGGAGATATGAAAGCAGTCGAGGAATTCCAGAAGGCAGTAGAGAAGTTTATCTGATCACCCTGAGCAGGGGTGATTTTTTAAGTTTTCGTTCCATCCTGTCATGCAGAATCCAAATGATATGGAATCTGCTAGAATTGAGTCATGAAAAAGAATCGCTTGATCTATATTCTGATCGGTGTCTGGCTTGCAATTACGGCTTTTCAGATCGTGTTCAGAAAACCGGCAGATATGCCGGAACCCATCACCCCGACAGCTGTGCCTGCTGCTGTCACACCGGATGTACCTGGGGAAACCTGGTACACAGACAAGGACATTGCAGCACTGGAACATACAGAACTGTTCTATAAAAGTACGCTGGAACATATCTTTTACGGAGAGGTCAACAAGAAAGGAAACGGCACAGGCTATCATTATGACCGTGTGGAGAATACACCCGGGTCGATCGTAGAAGGCACGCGTACGAGTGAAGACCAGTATGGTGTTTATACGGGTAAAGTCGTTGTGGACGGATCACCCAAGACAGGAAATAAAGGCTATTCTTCGTTCTTCCCGGATGACATGTCACCGCAGGAAGTTATAGATGCGATCAATCAGGCTTATGAAAATAAGGAACGGCTGAGCGGAGACCTGTATGCAGGCCTGTGTGATGCCGGGTTTGAAATAGACATCGTGATCAATGATGACGGGAAGATCATCACAGCCTATCCCGTCAAAGAGGAGTAGATATGCTGGAACATCATTACCGTGAGCTCAGACTGCGCGGAAAAAACAATGCAAAAAGAAAACTTGTCCTGGAATTCATGGATGAGAAGTATGATCTTCTGGCAGAATTCATCATGAGCGATCTGGGCCAGTTCCGTGATGAGTTTGAACAG